>JACQWU010000047.1:0-10076 GCA_016209155.1 Candidatus Desantisiibacteriota bacterium
ACCTGTTTCTTTTGAATCAGGAATAATAAATCCATAACCAAAAATTATTTCGGGTATTAGTAATAGAAAAAGAATATAGAGCAATCTAATTTTCATATATTTTCTCCTTAGAGCCTTATTCAATCTGTTTAATAATTCCAATCGACCAGCGCATTTCCATATAAGGATGAAATGCAAAAATATAAGCTTTCTTTTTCTCCTGGAACAAATCCCAACTGCTTAATCCATTTTCCATTTTCATGAGTACTCTTTTTTTAGAAAGGGTACTATTTTTATGTAAATCTGATAACATATTATCTTTTTTTGATGACATAAGCACTATACCATTAAAATCAATCATGCAGGCTTCTCCCTCTTGCTCCGCATAACTTGTAAAAATGTCGAACAGTTCATCCGGTTTCCATTCTGCCACTAAAAGCCCGGATTTTTTATTATCCGAATCAAACAAAGGCACAGCCATTATAATCACAAAATGAGATATTTCCCTTGATCTTTCAATATCAGATATATAAATTTCTTTGGGTTTTGATGTTCTTGTTCGCTGGAAATACGTATAATTGCTTTCATCAATGCTGCTATCAACAACTTGCCCAAGAAGTATTTTCTTAAAAGTTTTACCACTTTCATCTAAAATTTTTAAAACCGGGAATGAGACTATTTCAGGAGTCAAATTTTCAACCGTGAATGAATTTTCTGAAATTTTATCAAACGGACCGACCCTCCCGCATAAAGTTAAAAAATCTCTTGCTTTCTGTCCTAAATTTTTTTTAACTGTTTCAGTTAAATGAACAGTTTTATTTCTTAATACTTCACCCTCTTTGGATTTCTCTACTATTACTCTTTTTTGCATCATTTCTTCCCATGAAATTTCAGGTTCAACTTGAGGAGGCAAATATGAAGTTTTAGTACCAACGAGTTCAAGAATAGATTGTGTTGCGGTATTTATAATTTCTTGATCGTCATATAGGCACTGTTTATTTATAATATTAATAGTTTTGGCTTTTTTTGCATCAACCAGTCTTAAATCAAGAATACAAATATTGCCCATTTTTCCTATTGCACCGGTAATCATCTGATCAATACCCAATGACTGCGCAAGTTCAGCAATTATACTATCTTCAGAGTCCTGATAATTTAATTGCTGTTTTAGTCCCAGATTTTTCAGAATAGTTTTCATATCTTCTTCTGCAAGAAGATCATATTTTCCGGTTGAAAATATTCTTTGTCTTAAAATACCCGTTAAAATTTTTGCTTTTTCATTATCAATCCCCAATGTAGTTAAATCATAAACACCTAATTTAATTTTATCCTGTGCTTTTGTAATATTTGGGATTAGAAGAGATATGCCAAGAAAGAGAATAATCGTTTTAAATTTTCTCAAAAACATTCCTCCTTATATTAATTATTAAAGATTATATTTAATATCAATTTATTGTCAATTAATTTTATTTCAAATGAATTTTAGATGAAAAACTTGACATGTATTATTAAAACTGTTATTCTTATTTTAAATAACTGCAACATATGGATAAAAACTACATATTGTACTTTCCTAATACATCAATGGTTTTTCCTTAAATGTAAAAAAAGAAAGAAGAAATATATGGGATTTAGAACATTTAATTTACACACGAGTGTCATGGCGGGAGTAAATGCCGCGGGGTATAAAATACCGACACCAATTCAACTTAAAGCTATTCCGCCAATATTAACGGGGAAAGATGTAATGGGGCTTGCACAAACCGGAACCGGCAAGACAGCAGCTTTTGTACTGCCGATACTAAATCGTTTAATGGAAGGGCAACGCAGAATAGTTCGCGCTCTAATAATTTCTCCAACGCGCGAACTGGCAGAGTGCGCAGTATAACAGTTTACGGCGGTGTGAATATTCAGCCGCAAGTACAAAAACTGCGCACTGGTGTAGAAATCGTTGTAGCATGTCCTGGCCGATTGCTCGATCTTATTAACCAGCGTGCTATCAACCTGGCTAATATAGAAGTGCTTGTACTTGATGAAGCGGACAGAATGCTGGACATGGGCTTTTTACCTGATATTAAAAAAATAATCAAAAACATACCAAAAAAAAGACAGACCTTACTATTTTCAGCAACTATGCCTGATGATATAAGGAATCTTGCACACGAAATTTTAAACTCTCCCGTTACAATACAAATTGATATAGCTGTGCCGGCGGGTTCTGTAACACATGCGCTTTATCCGGTTGAACAGCAGCTTAAAACAGAACTGCTGCTTAAATTATTAAAACATACTGATACTGATTCTGTGCTTATTTTTACACGCACTAAACAGCGTGCTAAACGATTAGGGCTGCAATTAGAAAAATCAGGATATAAAGCAGTATCTCTTCAAGGAAATTTATCACAGAACCAGCGGCAGGCGGCTCTCGATGGATTTCGAAAAGGAAGATATCAAATACTTGTAGCAACTGATATAGCTGCACGCGGGATAGATGTCTCAAGCATATCTCACGTAATAAACTATGACATGCCCGATACTACCGACGCTTACACCCACCGAATAGGACGCACAGGCCGTGCCGCTAAAACCGGCGATGCATTCACGTTTATTACCGGTGAAGATACCGGCATGGTACGCGATATAGAACGTATTCTCGGCAAAAAAATAGAACGCCGCATACTTAGTGACTTTGATTATAAAAAACAAGTCCCTGTACATGTACCAAAAACAATTAGTGCTTACCCTTCGCACAGAACACAACATCACAGCGGACATTCAACTGCACCGGCAAAACAGCATAAATATATAGGAGAAAGAACAAATAAACCAAAATTCAAAAGCACATTATCTTCAAATTCATCAAAATGGGGTGTTACACATAAATAATTATAATTCTTGATGGTTCTATACCTGATAAACTCATCATGAAAATGATTGATGAATCATATAATCTGGTTGCCGCAAAATATTAAATATTCTAATTTAAATAACTGTTGTTATTGATATAATTATTCAAAAGATTTATTGATTTTAAAGCTTCTTCTCCTGAGGCATTAGCATCTGCTCTAAATGTATTATCGGAAAATCCCGGCAAAATTCCAAGGAGAGAATTAATTATTATCGCATTATAATTCGTATGAATAGATTCAATATCACTATATGGAGAAATTTTTGCTGATTTTGTAAAATCCCTATTTTTAATCTTTTCATTTGATAATTTATTATATACATTTTTTAAATATTCAGCCAAATCCGCTCTTGATATGGTTCTATCTGGATAAAACATACGGTTTGGGAAAAGTTCCATAATTTCATTTTCAACTGCTTTTTTTATTTGATTTTTTGCCCAATGTTCATCTATATCAATAATTATCAAACCTTTACCTTTATTTGCTATTTTCCTGTCTAATTCCATTAATTCAACTAGTAAAGCGGCAAGTTCTCCGCGCGTAATATTTGGAGATCCGGATAAACCGGTTATATGCAATGATATTACTGAATTATCATTTTTTAATTTAAAAAAATCATACGCTTCTTTATTAGATGAATCCAATTTCAATATTTGTTTAAAATATTTATATGCCATATCCACATTTTTTTCTTTATTATATATTTTTGCAAGTCCAACTAAAGCCGGCACATACAGCTTATCAAATTCTAATGCTTTATTATAAAATTTTTTGGCGTTATCTAAATTATCCATTGCTAAATATACAGACCCTATTTTTATATAAATTGGAATATAGCCCTGATAATCCTCCTGAATTAAAGTATACTTAGTTAACGCCTCTTCATAATAAGCATTAAAATACAAAATATCACCTGCATCAAGTATTTTATGAATTTGTTCTAGTTTATTTTTAATTAAATCAAGCTGTAATTGCACTTCATTATCATCATCAACATTTTTAACTTTTTTAAAAATGTTTTCTGCTTTTTGATATTCCTTCATGTTATAATATAGTTTTGATAAACCAGTATAGGCAGGTATAAATTCTTTATTAAGTTCAATGACCTTATTAAATATTTCTTCTGCAAGATTATATTTCTCCTGCTGCGTATAAATTTTAGCTATCTCAATATATGAGAATAAAAAATTATTATTTATTTCAATACTTTTTTGAAAAGAAATCAGGCTTTTCTCTATATCCCCATTATCAAATAGCTTTTTCCCTAAATTGTAATGGTTTTCCGCACTATTTTCATATAGCTCTTTTTGTTTTTTTAATTCCATTATACCTGTCAGGGCATGTTTATTTTCAGGTAAAATTACCAGCGCTCTATTATAATATTTTTCAGAATATTCAAAATTATTCATACTGCGATAAATATCTGCAAGCCCTTGTATTGCCGAACTATTTTCAGGGAATATTCCAAGTATTTGAAAATAATTTATTAATGCCTGATTAAATTCATTTAATGCAAAATAGCATTTTGCCAGTGATAGATAAACATCTATATTTTGGTTATCATATTGGAGAGCTTTTTGAAAATCGCCGAAGGCTTGTTTGTATTTATGATTATTTAGTTTTTCATATCCGCTTTTGTAAAAATTTTTACATATATTTTCATCTTTTTGGTTTATTTCAGGTAAAATATCATTTATTAATTTTTTATATTCAGAGTAATTATTTTCTTTAATTGATAAATCAAATATAGCTTCTAAGGCAGGTACGAATTTTTTATCGAGGAATATTGCTTTAAAAAAACACTCTTTTGCTTCTTTATATTTTTCCTGTTTGATATATATATTACCTTTTAAAACATACGCATTCTTATTTTCGCTGTTTTTTTCAATACTTTTATCAACCCATTGCATTGCAAGATCAAGATTACTTGTTTCAAAATAAAATAAGGCTTTACTATATTCTTCCGCTATATTCTGTTCAAATCCAAAAATTGTCATGGATCCAAATAACAAAATAAAAACAACAATTTTTTTCATAAAAACCTTTTTATCCCCTTTTTTCATAGAGTTTTTCTTTTATTTTATTTAATTCGGACAGCTTATTTTTTTCTTTTTCCACCACTTCTTTTGGAGCTTTATCTATGAAATTTTGATTGTTTAATTTAGCTGTAACAAAACTTAATTCTTTATCAATTTTTTCTATTTCTTTTTGAAGCCTCATACGTTCTGCATTAATATCTGTTACTATGTTTTCAGGCAGAACATATATTTCTATGTCCGGTAATACGGCAACTGACATATCGTTTGTTTTTACAATGTTATCTGTTATTTTAATTTCCCCTGAACGTGTTAAATCAATTATATATTTCATGTTTTCTTTTATAATCCTGCTTTTTTCATTATCAATTACTTTAAGCCATATTAATATTTTTGCACTCGGTGCTATTTTCATTTCACCGCGAATATTCCTGATTGCAGTTATAATATCAAATAAAATTTTCATATTTTCCAAAGAGTTAACATTAATATCTTTATTTTTCACTTTAGGCCAGGTATTTATCATTATGCTCTTTTTTTCTGTTGATTTATGTATTGGCAATATTTGCCATATTTCTTCTGTTATAAAAGGCATAAAAGGATGAAGAAGGCAAAGGCTCTGCTCAAGCACACGTATAAGCGTATATTGCGCTGTCCTTTTTTCTTCAATAGAACAACTTTCGTTATACAATCTTTCTTTTGCAAGTTCTATGTACCAATCACAAAACTCATGCCATATAAATTGATACAAATTTAAAGCCGCATCATTAAATTTAAAGGCTTTTATAGCGTTAGTAACATCCAGTGTTACCTGATTCATTCTTGTAATTATCCATTTATCAGCTAAAGTAAATTTTAATTTTTTCCGCGGGATTGGTTTGTAATCCTTAAGATTCATAAGTGTAAACCGGGAGGCATTCCATATTTTATTTGCGAAATTTCTATACCCTGAAATTCGTTCTTCGGCAAGACATATATCTCTTCCCTGTGCCGCAAATGCGGCAAGTGTAAAACGAAAAGCATCCGTACCATATTGATCAATCATTATAAGAGGATCGATTACATTACCTTTTGATTTACTCATTTTCTGCCCTTCTGCATCTCTTACAAGAGCATGTATGTATACTTTTTCAAAAGGTACATCACCCATAAATTTAAGTCCCATCATTATCATTCTCGCTACCCAGAAAAAAAGAATATCAAATCCTGTAACAAGAACTGATGTAGGATAAAACATTTTTAATTCTTCGGTTTCTTTCGGCCATCCAAAAGTGGAAAATGGCCATAACCCCGAACTAAACCATGTATCCAGAACATCTGTGTCCTGTACTAAATTACTGCTTTTACAGTTTTCGCATTTTAAGGGAGCATCTACCGCAACATTTATTTTTCCGCAATCTTTGCAATACCATACAGGGATTCTATGCCCCCACCATAACTGGCGGGAGATACACCAATCTTTAATATTATTCATCCATTCAAAATAAGTCTTTTTCCAGCCTGACGGGATTATTTTTACCTTACCGGTTTTAACAGTCTTTATAGCAGGAACAGCAAGTTCTTTTATTTTAACAAACCACTGTTTTGAAAGATATGGTTCAACCACTGTTTTGCATCTATAGCAATGTCCTATTGAAATGTGATAAGGCTCAATTTTAGATAGATATCCGCCATCTTTTAAATCATTAAGAAGCAATTCCCTGCATTTATACCTGTCAAGTCCGTTATATTTACCGGCTTTTTCGTTCATTGTTCCATCGTCATTCATAACTTTTATTTTTTCAAGATTATGACGTACTGCCACTTCAAAATCATTTGGATCATGCGCGGGAGTAATTTTTACTATACCAGTACCAAATTTAGGATCAACATATTTATCGCTAATTATAGGGATTTCCTTATCAAGAATAGGGAGAATAACTTTTCTCCCGATTAAATGCTTATACCGGTCATCATCAGGATTAACTGCAACAGCAGTGTCTCCAAGCATGGTTTCGGGTCTGGTGGTTGCCACCTCAATGAAATTGGTTCCACCTTTTATATAATATTTTATATGCCATAATTTGCCTTCTTCTTCAACATGTTCAACCTCAATATCCGACAATGCGGTTTTACATCTCGGACACCAGTTAATAATATAATTACCTTGATAAATTAATCCTTCATTATAAAGACGCACAAAAACTTCTCTTACTGCCAGGGATAATCCTTCATCTAATGTATATCTTTCCCTTTCCCAGTCACATGAACTTCCAAGGCGCTTTAATTGATTAATTATCATGCCGCCTGATTTTTCTTTCCATGACCATATTCTTTTTACAAATTCTTCCCTGCCGATTTGTTCTTTATTTAGACCTTCTTCTTTCAGCATTCTTTCAACAACATTCTGCGTTGCTATCCCTGCATGATCAGTTCCCGGCATCCAAAGCACATTGTATCCCTGCATTCTTTTCCATCGCGCAAGAATATCTTGTAAAGTATTATTCAGCGCATGTCCCATATGCAGTGACCCTGTAACATTGGGCGGAGGAATCACAATAGAATAAACCTTCTTTTTATCGACAGTATTTGCATGAAAATAATTATTTATAAGCCAGTATTCATACCACTTTTTTTCAATATCACCGGGTTCATAAGTTTTATTCAGTTCTTTTTCCATAACAAAATTCTAACTCCTTTTTATCTTTTTCTTTTCCTTAAAAAGCTTATATTCAATACTATCAACTAAAGCTTCCCAGCTGGCTTCAATAATGTTTTCAGAAACTCCCACTGTCCACCAGCTCTCTTCTTTGTCACAGGATTCAATCAGAACCCTTGTTTTAGCTCCGGTTCCGGATTTCTGGTCCAGTACACGCACGCGAAAATCAGAAAGATGCATATCATTTAGTTCCGGATAAAATGTCAGCAGAGCTTTTCGCAGTGCCATATCCATGGCATTTACAGGACCATTACCGTCTGATGCTGTATGTACCCCGACTCCGCCTACAATAACTTTTATTGTTGCTTCAGAGATTAAACTATTGTCTTCTCTTTTTTCAACAATTACTCTGAATCCTTTGAGATCAAAAAAAGGTTTATACTTTCCCTCTGCTTCCATTAAAAACAACTTAAATGAAGCATCAGCTCCTTCAAACTGCATTCCTCTTTCATGTTCAAAATCTTTGATTTTTAACAAAATCTTTTTAATATTCTCGCTGTTCTCGCTAAAATCAAAACCAAGTTCTCTTGCTTTTAAAAAAATATTACTTTTACCTGCAAGCTCGGAGACAAGAATTCTTTGAATATTTCCGACAAGTTCAGGTGAAATATGTTCATAAAGCTTTGAATTTTTGCGTATAGCATTAACATGTATTCCTGCTTTATGAGCAAAAGCGCTCAATCCGACATAAGGAATGTCATCACGCGGAACAAGGTTTGCTATTTCACTTATCTCCCGTGATATGATTGTAAGCTTTTTTAAATTTTTTGATGATATACACTTATATCCGAGTTTGAGCTCAAGATTAGGTATAATAGAACAAAGATTTGCATTCCCGCATCGTTCTCCATAACCATTAATAGTACCCTGAACATGAGTGCATCCCATTTGCACGGCAATTATACTGTTAGCTACAGCATTATCAGAATCATTATGAGCATGAATACCCAGTGTAATATCAGGAAATTTTGATTTAACGGACGCTATTATGTCTTTTAATTCAAGAGGTAAAGTACCTCCGTTAGTATCACACAAACATAATACTCTTGCACCCGATTCTTTCGCTGAATTAAGTACACTAATTGCATATTCAGGATTGGATTTATACCCATCAAAAAAATGTTCGGCATCAAAAAATACTTTTATCCTGTTTTTTTTGAGATAAGCAATGCTTTCGCGTATAATTCTAAGATTTTCTTCAAGTGTGGTCTTAAGCGCATCTTTAACATGGAAATCCCATGTTTTTCCAAAAATTGTCACAATTTCAGTCTTACTTTTAATTAATCCCTTTATATTAGCATCATCTTCAACCTTATTACCGGGTTTACATGTACTGCCAAATGCTGCAATTTTTATATTTGTGAATCTTTTTTTCCTTATTTCTTTAAAAAAATCTTCGTCTTTAGGATTTGAGCCGGGCCACCCGCCTTCAATAAATCCTATTCCAAGTTCATCTAATTTATCAGCAATACGCAGTTTATCTTCAAGTGAAAATGAAATTCCCTCACCTTGAGCCCCATCTCGCAATGTGGTATCGTAAATTGTTATTTCTGTCATAGGTTTTCCTTATTCAAAAAGATAATTTAGACCAAAAATATAACCATAGTCATAACCCCATGGCAGATTATCTCGAAGTTTATATGATATAGAACTATAAAAAACCGTATTAGGCGTGATTTTAAATTTAACCATGGGAGAAAAATCTATACCATCATATTGTTCTCCAAAAACTTCGCCGGAAGATGTTTTAGGTTTAAAATAATAACTTCCGATTAATTCTCCTCCCGCAGTGATTTTAGTACTAAAAGGATATGTTACCGCAAGACGACATGCAATTGCATCCCCCGGATAATATTGGAATGAATTTCCGGTACGTTCATTAATAGTACTTGTTATTCCATAATAGCTATACCCGATATTTCCCATAAAAAATGATTTCATAATTTTTTGAGAAAAACTAAATCCTAAATATACAACTGTTCCGTTTGAACTTACTTTTTCTTCATAACCTGTTGGCAGCATTAAAATATTATTGACAGCTAATTTAAAATTATTTGATTCTTTTGATAATTGATAATTACTTTGAATCCACACCTGCGCGAGATCTCTATATGTATTTGTTATGTTTTCTATTGTATCAGTTTTTTCATCAATTCTGCTATTTTTATTAGTATCTGTCCACGTAAAATATTTTTCTTCAATAAAAAAATCATTTATATATAGTGACAGGGTCATTTTATCAGTAACACCATGACTTACAAAATAACTTTTTCCGACTTCATATTTACGAAAATTATATTTGCCTTCATTTATAAAAGCTGTTCGTAAATCAAATCCTTTGTAAGCTACAAAATTAAGATATTGATAAATAAAGCCAGCCCCTGTTTTACCTTTTTCCATCACACTGCCGCTTTGTGTTCGAACCGCATCGAGGTTCTCTTCTTCGGCATCGCC
>JACQWU010000047.1:10155-14659 GCA_016209155.1 Candidatus Desantisiibacteriota bacterium
AATTTCAGGGACTAATTGCAATATTAATACTATCAAAATTATAAGACAAACATAAAATTTCTTTGGTGTGATTAATTTCACACTTCCCCTCCATAATTTAATTTGCATCCTATTTGTTCTTTTATTTTAATATATTTTTATATAAAAGGCAAACTTTAAGTGGTATTGTTCTTGAATTTCATAATTGATTGAAATATAATCCCTGATATGGAAATTAATGAATTAATACAAAAAGTATTAAAAATAAATCCTGATGCTGAGACATCTCTTTTAAGGCTGGCGTTTAATATTGCAACCAAAAAACATGAGGGTCAGCTAAGAGTATCAGGGATACCTTATCTGACTCATGCCATGGAAGTTGCTGATATTCTTGTTGATTTAAGAATGGATGTAATAACTATTGCGGCGGGGCTTTTACATGATGTAGTCGAAGATACTAATGTCACGATTGATGAAATAAAAGAAAATCTGGGTGGTGAAATTGCGCTTCTTGTTGAAGGTGTTACTAAAATAAGTGCTATTCAGTTTAAAAGTCTTGAACAACGTCAAGCTGAAAACTTACGAAAAATGTTTCTCGCAATGGCTAAAGATCCCAGAGTTATATTAATAAAACTTGCAGACCGCACACATAATATGAGAACTCTGGAGTTTTTATCTCCTGAAAAACGTGAACGGATTGCTACTGAAACGATAGAACTATATGCTCCGCTTGCAAACCGGCTTGGGATAGGTAAAATAAAAAATGAGCTTGAAGATCTATGTTTTAAATATCTCTATCCTGAGGATTATAAAATTTTAAGCCTGGCTGTTGAACAAAAATTCAGCAGCAGGGAGCAGCATATAAATCAAATAAAAAAAGAACTTGAGGGACAACTGCTTTCACTTAATATTAATGTTGTGATAAAAGGCAGACCAAAGCATCTTTACAGTATTTTCCGTAAAATGAAAAACCGCAATAAAACTCTTGAAGAAATATATGATTTAATAGCTTTACGTATTATTACAGAATCCATTAAAGATTGCTATGCGGTACTCGGGATTGTTCATACAAAATGGCCGCCAATGCCGGGAAGATTTAAAGATTATATAGCCACTCCGAAATCAAACATGTATCAATCTATACATACCACAATCATAAGCTCCTTTGGTGAACCAATAGAGATACAAATACGCACACAAGAAATGCATCGCGTGTCAGAAGACGGAATAGCAGCACATTGGCGCTATAAAGAAAACGAAAAAGTTGATGAAAAATTCAGTAAAAATATCACATGGCTGCGTCAGCTTATAGAATGGCAAAATGACATACAAAATCCACAGGAATTTATAAATACACTCAAAGTGGACTTATTCCAGAATGAAGTATATGTCTTTACTCCAAAAGGTATGGTAAAAGAACTTCCGGAAGGTTCTACTCCTGTTGATTTTGCGTATGCAATACATACGGATATTGGAAACAAATGTGTCGGAGCGCGGATCAACGGCAAAATGGTTCCTCTGAAAAATATTCTTAAAAATGGTGATATTGTTGAGATAATTACTGATGAGAAACATCATCCATCAAGAGATTGGCTGAGCTTCACTAAAACATCTAAAGCTATTAATAAAATTAAGCAATGGATCAAACAAAAGGATAATGAAGAATCAATATCTACAGGAAAAAAATTTTTACATAACACTTTAACTAAAGAAATAAAGCGTTTTAATTTAAATATTTCTATTGACAGCATACTCAAAGATGTGAAAAATCATCTTCCCGAATTAGGATTTGAGACTGAAGACGATCTTTTTGCAAATATAAGTTACAATAAAAATATTCTCAATCAATTGCTTGAAAAAATATTTCCTGAGCATTATAATCAAGTAGATATCATATCCGCTTCTAAATCACAAGAATTTCAATGGTGAATTGATGATAAAACTGGCTCAATGCTGTACTCCTGTGCCATTTGATGATATAGTCGGATTTGTGACAAGAGGACGCGGGATAACAATACACAGATTAAATTGTTCAAATATACGTTTATTGTTAAACGATAAAAACAGAATAAAAAAAGCTGAATGGGGCAAAGCTAAAAGAAACTTTAATGTGGCTTTTAAAGTTAAAGCATATGATAGAATAAATTTATTAAAAGATATCATTTCCATAATCACAGATACCAAAATAATAATAAATTCCGCCAGTGCTAAAGCAATAGGAAATAAAATAGCTGTTTGCAGTTTTCTCGTAGAAATAAGCGATAATGAACAGCTTCAAAGTATTTTCTCAAAAATACAAAATGTTCAAAATGTAATTAAGGTTTATAGAGTTGATAATATCTAAAATGAAATATATTGAAAAAATCAAAAAAAAATCCTTAGAATTTTTAGTTTTTATTTGTGCAATATTTTTTTATCTGGGATTATGGAAATTCACTTATATATTGCATGAAAAAACAGGAACTTCGACAGTATGGGATTTATTTATAAAAGATCCTTCTTTTTTTTCTTTCAATAAACTTCCGGGTAAAATACAGGAAATAAAAAAAGAAAAAAAATGGAAAAAAACAGAACAAATAATACACCCCGGGGAAAAAATAAAACCGGAACATGTTGAAATTATTATAAAAAAAAATGATACTCTTAATAATATTATTGGTACACACTATGGAAAATATAATGATGAAATATTAAAAATAGTAAAAGATGCTAATCCTGAATTTAATCTGCTAAATTTAACAGTCGGACAAAAAATAACTGATTTAAATGTATTTTATAATAAAAAATGGATTTCGATAAAAGGTGAATTATATAATGAAAAATGGGAGGATGTATCTTTTTTAAAAGTTAACTTTGCTTTTTTTGATAAATGGGATAAAATTGTATCTTCAAATTTCACATATATCTCAGGTAATCATCCATTAAAAACCGGTGAAAAGAAAAAATTTGAATTTATGACAGAATATCTTTCCGCCATAACCAGATATGAGATATGGCTCGAATACTAATTAGGTGAGAATCAGTTGAAAAAAATATTATATTTTTGGGGACCGGTGGTTTTTCTTTTTAGCTTTATATTTATTTTATCCTCTTTTTCCACATTGCCGCAGCCGGTAATCATCCCTGATTTTGATAAAATTGAACATTTGATCGCTTATCTTGTTATTAGTTTAACAGTATATAGGGCACTACTGGGGACAACAGTTTATTCTGAAAAAAAGTGTATTAAATTAGCAATATTAACAACAGTTATCTATGGGATGTCTGATGAATTTCATCAATCATTTGTGCCATATAGAGATGCAAGTCTGGGGGATCTATTTTTTGATTTTATTGGAGCAGTTCTTGCATATGGATCTTTATTTAATGAAGTAAGAAAGGGAATACTAAATGATGGTAGAATGTCCAAAATGTAGAACAGAACAGGAATATGATAATATTTGCCATAATTGTAAGAACAAAATTTCATTTTTCCCGCGTATTGTGGATTTCGGGGCAAGAGAATCACACCTCGTAATAACAATAACAAGTTTTACGGGTATAATACTTGGAGCAATATTCGGTTATTTTGTGAGTAGAGAAGGACCGCCATCATCAGCATTCTTTTATTCATTTTTTACTATAGCAGTATGTGCAAATGTCGGGATTCTTCCGGGTTATGCGGTGGGAAAAAATACTTTATTTTTTTTTAATGCAACCCGAACATACGGACCCTCTTTACAATATGGCAGTATTTTATTGACTGGAGGAATCCATGGGCTTATTTATATGATAATTTTAACAAAAGCCAGCGGCTGGGAAATCTCCGATTTATCTCTTGTTTCTGGTATAATAGGAGGAGCATTACTACTTCTAAGTTCGGTTTTATATATAAGAAAAAATGTTAAACTTATGAATAATTGGTGGTGAGAGGGACGAGGGACGAGGGACGAAGGACGAGGGACGAAGGACGAGGGACGAAGGACGAGGGACGAGGGACGAAAAAGCAACGAGGGGAAGAGATATTTTACCTCATTGCTAATTGCTCATTGCTCATTGCTAATTGCTTATTGTTAGGAGTTCAGATGCTTGAAAGATTATATGTGAAAAATTTTGCTTTGATAAATGATATGGAAATAAAATTTTCATCCGGGTTTACTGTAATAACAGGAGAAACTGGCGCGGGGAAAACTATCATTATTGAAGCTATAAACCTTATTTGCGGGGAACGTGCAAGTCATGAATTTATTCGAACAGGTTGTGATACGGCAAAAGTGGAGGCGGAATTTTCAATAAATAAAAATAAAAAAATACTGGAAATTTTAGATCAATTATCCATTTCATCTGATGATGAAACCTTAATTATAAGACGTGAAATAAGCGCATCAGGAAAAAATAAATGTATTGTTAATGATACTCAAATAACACTATCTATGCTGAAACAGCTTGGTGATTTGCTTACTGATATTCATGGCCAGCATGAACATCAATCTCTTCTTTCTCCAAAAAATCAGTTAGAAAGTTTGGACAACTTTGCGCAACTAAC
>JACQWU010000245.1 GCA_016209155.1 Candidatus Desantisiibacteriota bacterium
TACTGATAAATTTTCGAAATATTCTGATTTAAAAAAAATTTCGGGTATTGGAGATATAAAAGCAGCTAAAATAAGTAAATACATTACCTTTGATACTGTTATTCCCATGCCGCAAAATTAAAAAAATATTTAAGGAGAAAATTTATGTCACTAAAACAAAATTGTTGGGAAATAAAAAAGTGCGGAAGAGAAAAATCAGGGATAAAAGCGCATTTATTAGGTATTTGTCCTGCCGCAAGCGAAGTCTCCAGTGATGGATTAAATAGCGGTAAAAACGGAGGCAGATTATGCTGGGTTATTGCCGGTACACTTTGTGATGGTATAGTTCAAGGAAGCTTTGCCGAAAAGAGATTAACTTGCATGACTTGTGAGGTTTTTAGTAAAGTAAAGAATGAAGAAGGAAATAATTTTATTCTGATTAAAAAATAGTTATTTTGAATCAATTACAATTGGAGTCAGCAGAATGAATAAAAATATTCTTTTAGTTGATGACCAGCCAAACATGTTGAAAGTTTTATCAACTGTTTTAAAAAAAGACGGAAATATTGTACACTGCTCTGATAATCCTAAAAAAGCACTTACTTTCCTTGATAGTAAAACTATTAATCTTTTAATTACAGATTTAAAAATGCCTGAAATGGACGGCCTGGAGCTTTTAAAAATTGTACGTGAAAAATATCCTGATATTGTAACAATCATGATAACTGCGCATGGGACTATTGAAACTGCAGTTGAGGCAATGAAGATGGGCGCATGTGATTACCTTTTAAAACCATTTGATATGGATGAAATTAAACTTCGCGTAAACACTGCCCTAAATACTGCTGAGTTCAAAAGACATGAAATTAGAATAACTTCAAATATAAAAAACGAAAATGATTTTAATAAACTTATAGGTGACAGTAAATCAATGAAAGAAATCGTTTCTCTTATGAAACGTGTTGCCGTTACTGATTCCAGTGTGCTTATTATCGGTGAAACCGGAACAGGAAAAGAGCTTATAGCCAGAGGAATACATGATTTTAGCACAAGAAAAAATGAACCTTTTATTGCGATTAATTGTGCTGCAATACCTGAAAATTTATTGGAATCTGAACTGTTCGGACATGAAAAAGGAGCGTTTACCGGCGCCATAGAAAAAAGAAAAGGCAGATTTGAACTTGCATCCGGCGGCACTTTATTTCTGGATGAAATTGCAGATATGAGTTTTTCAATGCAGGTAAAACTTTTAAGAGTATTGCAGGAAAAAACATTTGAACGCATCGGCGGGAATGAAAAAATATTATTTACAGCCAGAGTAATTTGTGCTACAAATAAAAATCTTGAAACATTTGTAAATAATGGCAATTTCAGGGAAGATCTTTATTATCGTATTAATGTTATTCCAATTGAAGTTCCTCCTTTACGTGAACATAAAGAAGATATAGATATGTTGATAAATCATTTTACAATTCATTTTTGTAAAAAATTTAATCGTCCTATTATAAATTTTACACCTGAAGTAAATGAAATTTTGCTTAAATATAATTGGCCGGGGAATATCCGGGAGCTTGAAAACACAATAGAACGGATACTGGTTCTTGCTGATAATAATAAAATTGAATTGAAAGATGTCCCCGAAAAAATAAAAAATAAATATAACAATATAAAAAAAATACTGCTTAAAAATTTTTCACAGGGAAGAGAGAAGGAAATTATTATTAATTATTTAAAAAAATTCAATAATAATCGTGTACATACGGCAAATGCACTCGGCATAAATCGCCGTACATTATCTAATAAAATGAAAATATATCAAATAGATTAACAATGAATTCCGATGAATAAAATTAATATGACTCTTTCATGGCTTTGGAGGCAAATATATGCATCAAATATTGGAAAAAGTATATTACGAAATAAAAAATCCTAAAATTAAAATGGAGGATATAGGGGGGCATTCCAAAATAAAAATTAAACTTTTAGAAAAGCTGAAATCAAATGATAGAATTCTATTATGGGGGCCGAAAGGTATTGGAGTCCCAATGCTTGCTGAGGCATATGCTTATGAAAAAAAAAGAAATTTTTTATTTCTTTGTATTCATAAAGTTTTTGAAATTGATGAAAATGTTAAAAAAAATTTTTTAGATAAGATATTTCTCACAGCTAAAGAAGAAGCGCCTGTAGTATTATATATCTCAGATCTTGAATGGATAGCTCCGGCGCCTAATTCAGTTTATGAGTGGGAACAGGGAAATTTTAAAGGCAAACCAAAAAAACTTGCTCATCCCGAATTAAGTTCTGAATTTTTAAATGTTTTAAAAGAAATAATTAAAATTCCGGATATTTGCTTTATAGGTTCATCTTATAAAATAGATACCGTAAATTCAGACGTATTAAGCTTGTTTGATTGTAAACTATTTGTTAATCCTCCGGATTTTAATGACCGCAAAGAAATATTTGATATATATCTTCAAAAATTTGAAATTAAAGATCGCCTGTCAAATGAAATCACATCTGGATGGCTGGCAGAAATTTCTTCAGGTCTTGTGGGTAATGATATACAGGCTGTATGTAAGCAGGTTTTAGTTCAGGCTTTTAAATATAACGTGAAAATTTTAACCCCTTCAATTTTTCAAATAGTTTTGAAAAATTACACTCCATATCTTACTAAAACTATGATAGAAACATATTTTAAACTTGCAGAAAAAGCATGGTAAACGGAGCATATATTTATGTCAGAATTTAAAATGGTCTCAAATTTTACACCATGCGGCGATCAGCCTAAAGCAATTGACAAATTAACTGAAAATATAAAAAACGGGATAAAATATCAGACTCTTCTCGGAGTAACAGGATCGGGAAAAACTTTTTCAATAGCAAATGTGATTCAAAATATACAAAAACCCACACTTATAATTTCACATAACAAAACTCTTGCCGCGCAGTTATATAGTGAATTTAAGGAATTTTTTCCGAATAATGCTGTTGAATATTTTGTAAGCTATTATGATTATTATCAACCTGAAGCATATCTCCCCACAACAGATACTTATATTGAAAAAGACGCATCAATAAATGATGAAATAGACAGACTTCGCCTTTCTGCGACCAGTTCGCTTATGATGAGAAAAGATGTGATAATTGTATCAAGTGTTTCATGTATTTACGGACTGGGATCTCCCGATGAATATAAAGACTTGGTGCTTATTGTTAAAAAAGGTGATAATTTAAATCGCGATAAAATATTCCGTAAATTAATCAATATACATTACAGCCGGAATGATTTTGATTTTAAAAGAGGTGTATTTAGAGTCAGAGGTGATTCAATAGATGTTTTTCCTGCTTATGGAGAAATTGCAATAAGAGTTGAATGTTTTGGTGATGAAGTTGAAAGAATACGTGAATTTGATCCATTGACTGGAAAACCTATTCGGGACA
>JACQWU010000246.1 GCA_016209155.1 Candidatus Desantisiibacteriota bacterium
ACCTGTGTCTCTTCAGCGTGAGAGAAGATGCATAGTGCGGCCGGTTTTATCTTTGTATTGATCTTTTTTAAAAAAGCCAGACTTCCGGTTTCCGGATCTATTTGATAAATCGAAATTGTATTTTCAAGTGAATTTGCGGCATAAAGAAATTTTGAATCGGATGTAACAGCAATATCCTGGGGCCCGTCACCGCTTGAAACTGTTTCAGTTAAGGATAAAGCGCCGGTATTATTATCAATAGTATATGATGAAATAGAATCGCTTCCATAACTTGCGGAATATAAAAATTTTGACTGCGGAGAAATAGCAATACTTGAAGGTTTATATCCTGTACTAAAAGACCATTTATCAACAAGATTATTATTTTCCACTATATATACAGCGATAGATGATTCAGAGGGACTTGCGGCATAAATATAACTTCCTGTTGGTAAAAAAAACAACGAGGTAATATTTTTCATGCAATTTATTTCATTTTGATACTCCGGCTCTCCATCTGCTAAAGCATACTTATCCATTAAATAAGGACTTTTAAAATTTGCAACACACATAAAAGAACTTAATGGGTCAATGGCTATTGAATTCGGGCCATCATCAGTTGATATGTCTTTCTGCCATAATAATATTCCATTGTCTGAAATAATGTAATATCCAATTGTATTATCATTATAATTTGCAGTATATAAAAAATTTTCGGATGGATCAATTTTCATATCTCTTGGTTTGGTACCTGTTTTTATTTCCGCGAGATATAAAAGATTTCCAGAATTTTCATTAATTGAATATTCATATATTTTGCTGCTTTCATAATCAGAGACATAAAGCATTTTCTTACTTAAGCATACTGCCATATTTTTATCAATATTATAATCGGAATTAGCAAAGGTAAAAATCTCTCCTATTTTAGATAAATCACCGGTATTTATATCAGCAGAAAATTCTTCTATAACATCACTATCAGCACAGACATTATAAAGAAATATATCAGAAGGGCATGCATTTATTTCTTCTAAATTTTCTTTATTCAAATTCCCGTTTATTGAAACTATTCTATAATAATACATATTTCCATTTGTTAAATTTTCATGCACATATGTGGAGTCGCTCAAGCTGGTTAAAAGATTAGCATCACTAATCAGTACTGCCGGAGTATTTGAGCTATAGATTGAAAATGAAACTGTTCCATCATCCTTTGTCCAGTGCAGTGTTACTTGTTTATTTCCCGGAAAAGCAGAGAAATTTTCTACCGGTCTAAGGTCAACCACTTCCAATTGTGCCTGTGCTGAAAGGTCCCCTGTATGGGCAGTAATATGCGAAATGCCTTCACTTGTTCCTGTTGCTTTTCCGGCACTGTCCAAAATAGCAATGCTGCTATTATCCTGTGACCAGACAATTGAATCCTGCGGCAGAGCAAAACCATCAGCATCATAGATATTAGCTGTAAACTGACATGTATCTCCAATTATTATTCGTGCATTTTCCGGAAATATTGATATTGATTGAGGAGTTCCATCAAGAGTGATTTTTACATCATTTATAATTCCCGGTAAAATATTATAGATTACTTCCCCATAAGCAAGATTTATTCCTGAGGCATTAAATTGGCTGAAAGCATTAACCTCAAAATGCGTTAATCCGGCAGGTATCTGGAGTTCCACTTCACTTATACCCTGATCCTGATTTCTATTTACAATTAGTTCTATTAAATCCTTAATATTTGTACCTCTAACATTAATTTTTATGCTTTGAGCTGTGTTCGGGATTCGTGAAAATCTACGTTCCTTTTTACTTTGAACTTTTTGAGGCCATTTAATACTTATTTTCACAGGAAAAACTGCAAGTGCCTGTTCTTTTTGTGCTTTATAATTAGTATCACTTTTTTTCCCGCATCCGGAAATACACAATAGAATAAAAACAAACAAAATAAAAATACCTCTCAAATGAAATATTCCCTTTTCTGAAAATAAACAACTTCGCATAATTACTTCCTCCTTTTTTTTTGCGGTAATGCCTGATGCAGTACCTTTGTGGGGAAATAAAGCAAAAACCATGCCAAATACTAAAAGCTTGATTTTATTGAATACCTAAAATCCAAAGTGAGAATTTTTTTTCCAAACGGGGGTATAAGTGAGAATTTTTTTTCATAGTGGAATTTGTCGAGTTATAAAATTAATAATTTGATTTTTTATGGATTTCGTAGGGGCAGACGCAAACTCCTGCGATAAAAAGGTGTATCCTTAGTATTAGTAAATTTATTACAATGGGATTGCTTCGCGGAGTTTACACTGAGTGAAACGACTGTGTTCGCAATGACAATCAAGAATCAATGATTTTCCTCCAATAACTTAAGAAGGTGTGAAAAAATTGATAAAACGCGTAAAATTCCCTATTTTGATAAAAAATAAAAATTTAATATTGTAGGGACTTGATTTATCAAGCACGTAAACGGGTTCGATGAATCGAACCCCTACCAAAAATTCAAGATGGAAATTTTTGTTTTTATATTTTCAATTTTTTCACACCTTC
>JACQWU010000247.1 GCA_016209155.1 Candidatus Desantisiibacteriota bacterium
GTTACGGATTTTAATTCGACGGATGTTTTTGAGGCTGTTCTTATTGTTATAAATCAAACAGATGAAAGCAAAAAATTTTCTTTTTCTGCGTCAGTTGCCTCAGGTGATAATCCTTTTCCGCCTGCAAATGTTAATGCTACGGGGGGAAGGGGGATGGTTGAATTAACGTGGAATGAAAATACAGAGAGTATATTCACTAAAATAGATTATGAAAGTACCTTTGTAAATGATAGTACCTTTATGGTTAGGTATTTTACCGGATATAATGTATATAGAAGTTTGAGCAGGAACGAAGGTTATAGCAGAGTTAATACTTCGCTTATAACTCAAAATTCATATGTGGATAAAAAGGTTCGGGGGAATACTCAATATTTTTATTGTGTTACTGCAAGTATGGCAAGGTTTATTGTGAAAAATGGAAATATTTCTTTGTCTTTACCGGTGGAAAGTTTTTTTTCTGTACCGGCGCCTGCTTATGCCGCATCAACCGGAAAAGTCCGCAATAGATGTTTTATTTCTAATTTAATAAACAGTAAAAAGATATTAGAAAATATTCTGCAGTTCAAAGATAAATATTTGTTCAATAATTTTATTGGGGATAGAGTAGTGGATTGGTATTATAAATGAGGATAATTGGAATGGTTAAAAATTTTTTTATTGTACTTTTTATTTTATTTTTTTTAAATATTTGTTTAATGGCTGAGGAATTTGAAGCTCCTGTGGAACAGGAAACAGATGATTCTTCATCTGCTGATTCTGTATCTACGGAGACTCAAGCTTTAGAGTCTGCATCTGTTGAGGTATCTGATACTACGCAGCCGCAGGTAAATGCGGAAGCTGATTCTACTTCTGCATCAATTAATATTGAAATGTGGAATAGGTTTAAAATTAAAATGATAAATGATACTACAATTTTATTATATGCTTTTAAAACGGATATTAGACAGATTTTTGATGGAATAAACAGTCATTCAAAAAATAATAAATTTGTATTTGATTCGACAATTTATGGGATCAGTCCGGAAATTTCGGTGCAGAAGGAAAATTTTGATTTTGTTATAGATAAAATTTTGAATGAAAATAATATGTACAGGAAAATGATTTTAAATGATACAAACAGAAATATCACATTATACAGGATAATAAAAGGGTCTCCGCCTAAAGAAAAACCCGAAGTACAGCTTAATCTTACGCTGGAGCAAAAATTAAAGAGCCGTACTGAAACTGAGGTGTTTCAAAATGCTGTTAAAGAGTTTAAAGTTAAAGGTAAAAGTTCTATTCCTGCTCTGGTAGAATATCTGAATGGAAATGACAAGACTCTTCGTGAAGCAGCTGTATATATTCTCGGGGAAATAAGAGACAGGGAATCTATTCCTATACTCATGAAAGCGTTAAAAACAGATCCGTCTATAAGTGTTAAAATGGCTGTTATTAAGGCTTTGATTAAAATGGAAAAATATAAGGAGGATTTTTTACCTGATTTACTGGAATTGTATGATACTTCGACAAATGAAAGTATGAAGGTGGCAGCAATGACGGGATATGTGAAAATTAGTCCGGATGTAAAACATAATGAGCTTTTACTTAAAGAAGCTGTCAATAGTCCCTTTATGATGCTAAGGTTAAAAGCGGTTGATTTTACTCTTTTAAACGGGAATAAATCAGTTTTGAAAATTGCTATGAATGAAACCGGGAATGAAAATACATTTATACGTAAACTGGCTCTGGAAGCATTGGCAGATGCAAAAGATATGCGCGGTGTACCGGCAATAAAGGATTTGATGGCTGATCCTGACGCTGATGTACGTGTAATGGCCAGAGTGGCATTACGAAAAATTGAATATGCGAATATATTATCTTATGCGGATAGTGAAATTCCCAAGGTTGATTATCTGCGGCAGGTAATGGTTGGTGATGTGGAACAAAAAGTCAAACTGTGGGCGGCACAGGAACTGTTATATCTCGGGCAAAAAGGGATGGAGGTTTTACAGGAAATTTCAAGAAAATCTGATTACGGTGAAGCATCTCTTATCGCGGAAAAATTGATTGAAGGTAAATAAAAAGTAAATATTCAGCCTGTATAGACTGAAGGCGGAAGGTTTTCAGGTAAAGTCTACGAAGCAATCTGAAATTGGATTGCTTCGTCGTTTCACTCCTCACAATGATAAATAGCTTTTATTTGCAGATAATGTTTAGATTTTACCTCTTGATTTTTAATCAGGACTTTAATCTGTTTTTTGCTTCTTTAATGAATTCTTTTTCTGAAGCCTGGAACGGGATAAATACTTCATCTAAAAAAGAATTTTTAGATTGAGAAATTTTTTCATATAAATTTATATATTCATTAAAAAATTCACCGGCTTTTGTTTTTTCCCCCAGCTCTTCATAGGCTAATCCGAGATTATAATAAGAGCCCAAATGTCCGGGATTAAGTTTTACTGCCTGCTTGAATTCCTTAACGGCTTCTTTTAGGTTTCCTTCAGATACAGCTTTTACTCCAAGATTGTAATGTTCTATATCGGTTAATTCAAATCCCAAACTCTTTGAATAATTTATTCTTTCATTTTCCGGTAGACTGTATAGTAAACTGAATCCATATATTTTATAGGCTGCATTGATATTATTTTTATCCAATAAAGCGGAAAATTCTTTTATTTCCTTTTCCAATAAAACAGTATTTTCTTTTATCTTCATTAAAGAAGCAAAAAACAGATTAAA
>JACQWU010000273.1 GCA_016209155.1 Candidatus Desantisiibacteriota bacterium
CCGTGTGATAAAGGACAAATCCTTTTAGGTGATAAAAATAGAATAATTAAGTTTAAAGAAAAACCCGGAAAATTTCTTTCTCATTTTATAAATGCCGGTGTTTACATCCTTGAACCAAGGATTCTGGAATATATTCCGCAGGGAATGTATTATGATTTTGGAAAGGATTTATTTCCTATAATAATTCAATCGGAAAAATTATACGCTTATGAAATAACCGAACCTTTAATTGATATTGGAACTCCTGAGATATATAAAAATTTTGAAAGATATAAAACTAACAGATTGGAGGGCTGATTATGTTATTTGGACGCACACCTGTAAGGATAAGCTTTAGCGGAGGCGGGACGGATTTAGAGTCATATTATGCAAAATACGGCGGAGCAGTATTATGTGTTACCATAAATAAATATTTTTATGCGCATTTATCCCCAAGGCAGGATAATAAAATAAATATTATTTCTGATGATTTCAAAATTGAACAGTTAGTCGAACAGCTTGATGATATAGATGATAATTTGAAATTACCCAGAGAAATATTTAGATATTTCGGTCTTAAAAAAGGTATTAATCTCTATATGGTATCTGATATTCCGGTGGGAACCGGGCTTGGATTATCAGGTGCTGTCGGAGTTAGTCTTGCAAAGCTAGCAGGTAATTTTATGGGAAATGATCTCACCCGTCAGGAAATAGCCGAAATTGCTTCAAAAGTTGAAATTGATATACTTGGAAGACCCATTGGCAAGCAGGATCAGTATTCAACAAGTTTTGGAGGACTTAATTTTATTACTTTTTCTTCTAAAGGGACTAAAGTGGAACCTGTAATGCTTGATGTGAAAATAATGAAACATCTAGAAAAAAACCTTATGCTTTTTTATACCGGCATTTCCTGTGATTCGGCAGTAGTGTTAAAGAAACAGAAAGAAAGCTGTATACATAAGGATAGGCATGTAATAGACAATTTGAATTACATAAAAGACATAGCCTTTTTGATGAGGGATTCTTTAGTAAAAGGAGAGTTACAGGAATTTGGAAAATTGCTGGATAAAACATGGAAATATAAGAAAAAAGTATCATCCTGTATATCCTCACATTATTTAGATGAAATTTATAATATGGCAATTAAAAAAGGTGCTCTTGGAGGAAAAATTCTTGGAGCAGGCGGCAGGGGATATTTTCTTTTCTATTGTGAAGAGCCAAAACAAAGCTATGTACGTGAATCATTAATTTCACTCGGGATGAAAGAACTTAAATTTAATTTTGATTTTGAAGGCAGCACGCTAATGCATAAAGAAGAGAATATTCTTACACCAAGAAGTTATCTGGTGGGATTAAATTCATTAGTAAAAGGATTACCTGAAAAAGAGATAGAAGAGGTTATAAGTATTATGTTCAGAGCATATCAAACAGGTAAACAGATATTTATAATGGGAAATGGCGGCAGTGCGGCTACTGCTTCGCATTTTTCATGTGATCTGGCTAAAACAATCAGCAGTAAAAAGGTAAAGGGATTTAAAGTTATTCCTCTTACTGACAATGTATCTCTTATGACTGCATGGGGAAATGATACCGGTTTTGAAAATATTTTCTATGGACAGCTTTATAATCTTCTTAATCCGGGAGATATAGTCATTGGGATAAGCGGAGGAGGTAATTCTCCGAGTATCTTAAAAGCAATAGATTATGCGCGCAGAGAAGGAGCTATTACTATTGGTTTTACAGGAAAAACGCAGGGTGACAATGCAATGGAAAAGCTGGTTCATAAAAGTATCATGATCCCAAGCGATAATTATCAATATGTGGAAGATATCCATATGATTTTAACTCATCTTATGACCTCAGTTTTAAAAAATTTGATATATAAGGGAGAAGAAAGGAAAGCATTCAATGAAAATATTGATCATAGCAACAGCATACAATCGAGATTACGATTGTCAGGCTTTAATGTATGAATATTTTGCATCTAAACCGGATACTGAAGTTTGGGCAATAGCGCCGCTTTTTACTGATACAACACGCGGGCAGATAGAAGCCCGGCGCGATGAGAAAAGTAATGGAGTAAGAATTAAAAGAATTTATAAAAATATTCCCGAAATGTGGAATGTACCTTTTGCCGCTCAGAAAGAACTGGATCAGATTTGCCGGGACTTTAAACCGGACATAATATGGTGCTGGCATGAAGGGAATTATCCTATCGCAAGTTATATACATGCAAAGACAAATGCACCGATTGTTCTTTATCTTGAATGTCCAGGCAATAAGATAGTAGAAACCGCGAAAAAGGATAAAGTCCCTATTATCCTGTCTTGCGTAAGGATACATAAATTATTTGAAAAAGATATGACCAGAGACGGTTTTTATTTTTTACAGGTATCTGCACCTGCCGGAGTGCCTGATGCTTCATCATACTGGCAGAAGGAAAAAAATAATCGCGGTATTTTTTGCGGCAGTCTCGGTTATGAATATAAATGGCCAAAATATTTTATGGAATTATTACCTCAATTATTTGAAAAAACATCAATGGAGAGTTTCTTTTTACTGTCTTCAGGAAGCAAATATCCTTCAGATATTATGTCAACAATAGGTAAAAAATTTCCAATCACTTATGTTCCGCATCTGACACGCAGGGAAATATTTCAGGAAATCGCAAAGAGTAAATTCGGTTTCATAACAATGAAGGGGCCGTGGCCCGGAGCTTTCCCGGGAGAA
>JACQWU010000274.1 GCA_016209155.1 Candidatus Desantisiibacteriota bacterium
AATACTGGTAAATGGCCATTGAAATATGTAATCTTCCCTTCTTTTTTTACAAATCCTACTTCATTTGTTATTTCTGTCATTCCTTCTGGAAATATTGGCAACTGCATTTGAGGCATTTTATTTTTCCTCCATACTTTTGATTACGATATTTTTATTGAATATTATTTCATGTTTAAATAAAAAGAACCATCGCAAAATCCCACGGCATTTTATCAAAGTATAGTCTTAGTCATTAATTTTGTAAACAAATGTATTGATTTTATGCGGAGATTCATTGATAAATTAGGGTTGGGCTACTTTGATTTTTATCTATAGAGGTCAGGAGCTCTGAAATTGCTCTTGACAAATAAAAAATTGTGATACATAATGTAGGACAAAATTACAATTTGGAGAACAAGATGCCATCAAGTACAAGATTAGATAAGGAAACCGAAGAATTTCTTACCAGAGCCACTCAATATCTTAGAATTACAAAATCCGAAATTATCAGAAAATCCATAAAAGAATATTGCAAAAAGATTATTGAAGATGAAAAAACTACCTGGCAAATTTACCAGTCAGTACATAAACCCGGAGGCAGTAATCACGGGAAGCGCGTTTTAATGCAAAAAGAAATTTTAAGAAAAAAATTAGAAGGGAAACGTAAAAAATGGTCATCATAGATACAGGTCCAATTGTTTCTCTTTTTGATGAATCAGAATCAACCCATCAAATTTGTAAAGAAACATTAAAAGATATCAATTCCGGCATAATGACTTCCTGGCCGGTATTGACCGAATCATTTTATTTACTTGAGGACTGGCAAAAAGGGCAAAACGAACTCTGGAATTTTATTATTGCCGGAGGATTAAATATATATGAAATACCTGCATCCGACCATAACAGAATAAGATGGCTTATGGAAAAATATTCGGATAATCCAATGGATTTGGCAGATGCAACACTTGTCGCAATCGCAGAAACACATAAAATAAAAACAATTTTTACTTTAGATAGAAATGATTTTTCTAAGTATCGTCCCAAACATTGTACTCATTTTGAAATAATACCTTAAATCGTAACTCCTTTATAGCCAAGCTTGTAAGCCATATAATAGGCTTTTTCTATTTCTTCAACGACTGCTTTTTCCGGAAAATTTACGGTTTTAGATACTGCATTGTCTGTATATTTCCTAAGTGACGTTTGTTTATCGTTTAGCCAAATCTATTGTTAATAAAACATCATCCACATTTTGAATAACCGCAGCTTCTGCAAATCACGCAGCCGCCTTCATGTTCAATCAGATTGCCGCAGTCAGGGCATTTTTTACCTATAAGCGTAGGAGTCTCTTCTCCCTTCCCGTTCTGCAATTCCTCGATATTAAGTTTGTGGCCGTTTTTAAAGAAATGATCAATTGCTTTACCTATTGCATCCGGACATGAAAGCACTGTAGTCCCTGTCCTTCTTAAAGTAGAAAGACATCTTATTCCCTTAAGTTGTTCAATAATAGATGCAACTTCAATCCCTGACCGGAATGCAAGTGAAGCGAGGCGGCTTGTTGCTTCAGACTGAGACGGACATCCGCCCGCACGGCCGAGGCTTGTAAATACTTCGCATATTCCTTTTTCATCCGCATTAACGGTTATATATAAATTTCCGCAGCCTATTTTTAATTTTTCTGTTGCTCCGTAAGTAATTTGCGGACGTTCACGCGGAGTGACTTTGTCTCCTTCTTTTTTCTGTTTATTAACAGCGCCGATATTTAAAACCTGAGCATCACGGCTTTTGTCTCTATAGATCGTAACACCTTTACAGCCAAGCTTGTAAGCCATAGAATAGGCTTTTTCTATTTCTTCAACGACTGCTTTTTCCGGAAAATTTACGGTTTTAGATACTGCATTGTCTGTATATTTTTGAAAAGCCGCCTGCATCTTTATATGCCATTCGGGTGTAATATCATGTGAAACTACAAATACCCGGCGTATATCTTCGGGAATTTCGGTTATATTTTGAATAGTACCTTCCATGGAAATTTTTCGCATAAGCTCGTCGCTGTAAAAACCTCTTTTTTTTGCTATATTTAAAAATATAGGATGAACTTCCAATAATTCTTTATTATCCAGAACATTACGGATATATGAAACCGCAAACAGCGGTTCTATTCCGCTTGAACATCCGGCAATCATACTGATAGTGCCGGTAGGCGCAATAGTTGTTATTGTGGCATTACGCAGTTTTGGCATCCCCTTTTTATTAAAAATACTTTTATCTATATTCGGGAATGGACCTCTTTTTTTGGCTAATTCTTCCGATGCATTGCGTCCTTCTTCCTGTAAAAAACTCATAATCTGCCCTGCAATTTTAATCGCTTCATCTGAGTTATAAGGTATTTCAATAAGCATAAGAAGATCCGCAAAACCCATAACTCCCAGTCCGATTTTTCTATTTCCGCGGGTCATCTCAGCTATTTTTTGCATTGGAAATTTATTCATGTCTATTACATTGTCAAGAAAATGAACAGCATTATGTATTGTACTTTTTAATTTATCAAAATCTATTTCATACTTATCACCTTTTTGTTTTAACATGAGCGCGAGATTTATAGATCCGAGATTACAGGATTCGTAAGGCAGAAGCGGCTGTTCCCCGCACGGATTAGTGCTTTCTATTTCTCCGAGAGCGGGAGTTGGATTATCTTTATTGAGCCTGTCGAGAAAAATTATTCCGGGCTCGCCGTTTTTCCATGACAGTGTGGTTATAAGTTTAAATACCTTGCGGGCGCTTAACTTTTTTACTTTCTCATTATCCCGCGGATTAATCAAGTCATAATCTTCATTTTTTTCAAATGCCTGCATAAATTTATCAGTTATGGCAACAGAGATATTGAAATTATTTAATGCAGCGCTTGATTCTTTAGCCGTAATAAAATCAAGAATGTCAGGATGGTCAACACGCAGAATTCCCATGTTTGCGCCGCGTCTTGTCCCTCCCTGTTTGATGGTCTCTGTGGCAACATTGAATACAGTCATAAATGAAAGCGGACCGCTTGAGATCCCGTGTGTTGAGTGAACAAAATCATTTCTCGGACGAATCCTGGAAAAAGAAAAACCTGTTCCGCCGCCGCTTTTATGTATAAGCGCTGTATTTTTTATTGCTTCAAAAATACTTTCCATCGAATCTTCAACCGGCAGGACAAAACATGCGGAAAGCTGTTGAAGATCCCTTCCTGCATTCATCAGTGTGGGTGAATTCGGCATGAATTCAAGTGAAGAAATCATTTCATAAAATATTTCTTCAGATTTTTTTGCATCTTCAGGCTTTCCATAATTTAAATCTGCCTGAGCGATATTGCCTGCTACCCTGCGGAATAATTTTTGCGGAGTTTCAATTACTTTACCTTTTTGATCTTTTTTTAAATATCTTTTTTCCAATACTACTAATGCATTAGGTGACAATTCTCCATCTTTTTTTGTTTTTAAAGACATGATGATTTCCTTGTTAAAATTTTTTAAATGATTTAATACTGGAAAAGAATTAATGAATAAGCATATTTATTTCTTTAACGATTTTATTAGCATCTACACCATAAATCTCAGCGTTAGCATCAATAGATTCTTTTTTTAATTCCGAAGAGAGAAGATAATCTGGTCCAAAATATTTAATTAATACAGCATAGCTTCCCGGACATCTATCTAAAATATCATTGATAATCATACCTTTTGTAAATTTAGTCATTGTGTAACCCTTTCAATTTTATTCCTGATTAAATTATAGTCATATAAATAAAAATAAGTCAATATGAAATTTAAATAATTTTTGGAAATTTAAAAAATGAACCGCACAATATACTTAAGATATATTTGTAATAATAAAAA
>JACQWU010000048.1:0-2819 GCA_016209155.1 Candidatus Desantisiibacteriota bacterium
GGAAATACAAATATTTATGCGGTTTCAGAAGAAAATGTGGTAACCTATTCTTTCAGGATAGCTAAAGAAACCATGAATTTAATAGCATCAGATAGATTTGGTGATCAGAATGATGATTTTACCGATGAAATACTAAAAAAAAATAATAATTTATCCAAATTTCAAATTATTCATAAAGGTTCAGAAATCACTTTTATTATCAATTTTAATACTTTTGTTATTGAAAAAGGTGATCCGTATATGTTAGATAAAGCTTTTAAATTACCTATAATTGAAGAAATAACTTTCGATAAATATTTGATGTACCGCATGGTGGCAAAGGATTATCAGCCTAATGCCGAAGATACTCAAAATATTATAAATAAAAATGGGCATAAAATAACTATCGGGAAAATTCTTGATGAATACGAAATAATTTTTAAAATGAAATTCAGAATTGATGTTGATGCTATTTTAAAAAACGATCATTCGCGTTCATGGATAATTGATCAGGAAGATACATCTCTTTCTTCTCCTCCTGCTATTCCACAAGAATCTACTTCTTTAGTTCAAGAAGAAAAAACAGATAAAACACCTTCTTCTGATTTAAAAGATATTTCTAAAATTGCCAGATCATATCTGGATGCTCAGAAAAAAAAGGAAGAAGAGGATTCAAAGTTAAAAAAAGAAGAAAATGAACGTGTTGAAGCTGAATTAAAAGAAAAAGCTCAAGCAGTTATGGAAATGAAAAGAAGAGAAGAAGCTATTAAAAAAATGGCCAGGCAGAAAGAGTTGGAAGAAGAGGAAAAGCAAAAAAAAGAAAATGAGAAAAAAAAATTAGAAGCTGAAAAAAAACGTAAAGAAGAAGAAACAATCGCAAAACGCAAAAAAGAAGAAGAAATTCTGATGGAACAGGCAAAACTTGTAATTGAAATTCAAAAAAAAGAGCAGGAACGTAAAGATAAAGAAATAAGACAATCTGAAACTGAAAAGAAAACAATGGAAAAGCGCGCGAACGAGCGTAAAGCGATGAAGAGATAAAAATGCTTGAAGAACAGGCTAAAATTCAATTAGAAATAAAAAAAAATGAAGAGGAAAAAAGGAAAAAAGACGAAAAACTGCAGCTGCTGGAAGAACGTCAAATTATGGAAGAACGTCGAAAAAAACTGGAAATAGAACAAAAACATAAAGAAGATGATGAAAAACTCCGACAAGAAGAAGAGGAGAAAAAAGAACTGGCAAAAAAAAAGGAAAATGAAAAAAAAATATCTGTTCAGGCAAAAATGCAGGGAGCAATAATTTCAAAGGAAATAATTTGCAAAAAAGTATTTAGGGAACCAGAGATTAACGGACATGCAGAGAATGCAATATGGGATAATACCTCTTCTTTTGCTGTAGTAGTCAGGAACATAAAAGGATTAGAAAAATCATTAGCTATAAAATCTGTATATACAACAAATTATATATATTTCTATATTCAATGGGAAGATTATACGGAAAATGTAACTCATAAGACATGGTTATGGGATAAAAATACTAAACAATATATAACAGGTGATGATATCGAAGATAAGCTAAATTTAATGTTTGCAATAAAAAATAACTTTAGCGCATGCATGCTGACAGGGTTAGATTATCAGGCTGATTTATGGGAATGGGCAGCAGCTAAAACCAATCCCAGCGGTTTTGCCGATGACCAAAAAATAACTATTTCAACTAAACCTATAAAAAGAGCAAACTCATTTAAATCAAATAACGGAAGAAAAGTATGGATAAAAAATGATTTTGATCCGGGTTCAGCTTCCTATGAACAAAATATTATTATTGATTATAAGTGGGACAAAGTTCCACGATATATACCAAAAAATCCAACAGGAAGCCGTGCGGATATAAAAGCAAAAGGTGTATGGAAAGACAGTATCTGGATGCTTGAAATGCGCAGAAAATTGTTAACGGATGACAAAGAAAATGATGTGCAATTTAATACAAATAAAAAATATCCGTTTGCTATTGCAATTTATGATCATGAGGAGCTTAATAATCATTATACATCAGATGAATTATTATTAATATTTGTTCAATGAATATGTAAAATCAATTAAAGAAAGCAGTAAATTTGAATTCTATATAAGATAGAACTCTATCCGGTGTTAAATGATTAAAACATTAAGGAGAAAAATATGGCTGAAAAAACAGCTGGGAAAGAATTAAAAAAAGGCTTTTATTTAATAATTATTTCAATGTTAGCTATATGTATAATAGGTTTAACTTCTCTTATTCTTGTCAGAAATAGTCTTAATATTATACAAAAAAATATAACTCTTATTACGGATGTTTATCAGCCGTTAATTAAATCCACTGAACGTATTAATTCAAATTCACTTGAAGCAGAAATTAGTTTGATGAGATATATTGCTGAATATGATAAAGATACCGCGCTCGTTTCCGCTCAGGTAAAAAGACTTGAAAGTGAAATTGAAAAATCAATGGCATATGTTACAACTCAGGATTTAAAAGATAAATTAATAAATATGTCAATAATAATTAAAAAAATAGAGAAAACAGTACGCCTTGTTGCAACTGCGGAAAATTGGAATCAGAAAGATGAACTTGTAGAAAATTCGTTTCGCTCCGGTGAAAAAATGATAACATTAGCCAGAGAAATAAATGAAGCGGCATATAAAGATATTGGGAAAAAAATTGATGATATAAAAGAAACAAATCAAAATTCAATTCGTACTTCAAATATAACAACAATTATTCTTTTTATAATTTTTATCTTGACAATTATTAATTGTGTTATTATCTTTCGTTGGTGGAATCGTTTTCAGGAATAACTA
>JACQWU010000048.1:2875-7467 GCA_016209155.1 Candidatus Desantisiibacteriota bacterium
ATAATTTTAAAGTCAGCATGATAATAATATAAACTGAATTTGAGGTGTAAAAATGGGGCTTGAAGGTGATTTAAGTCATTTTAGTTTACCGGACATTATCCAATTAATCGGAATGGGTAAACGTACAGGGATGCTTGGTCTTAAAAGAGGAAAAGATGAAGGCGTTATTTATTTTAATGACGGACAGCCTGTACATGCGATTTATAATACTCTCAAAGGCGAAGAAGCCGCATATAATTTATTTAATTGGAATCATGGCAGTTTTAAATTTGAGAACAGCATTGCCGCCCCATCAGAAACAATTACGATGAATTGGATGAATTTAATTATGGAAGGGGCACGGCATGTAGATGAAATGGAAAAAATTAAAACTAAAATACCTTCTCCCGCCATTGTATTTGAAGTTGTTGAGGAAATAAATAAAGAAGGCAGTGATATTAATTTAAATCCAAAAGAGTGGAATGTGCTGTCTTTAATAGATGGAAAAAGAACTTGCTCTGAGATTATAGATAAAACAGGGTATGGAGAACTTGAAACCTTAAAAATTATGTATGAGTTGTTATCTGCTGATTTAATATTTAAAAATGAAACCAAGCATGAAGAACCTTTTAAAGAAGAAATAATAAAAAGCAAGATTATAAAAATATTAACTGATAACCTGGGTAAAGATGCAAAAAATATTGAGAAAAAAATTCTGACAATAAAACTTAATAACAAAGATGATTTTATGGAAATTTGCAATAAAATTGAAAAATTTGTTTTTCTTTTTGTTGATAATACAAAAGCTAAGGATATAAAAGAAAAATTACTAAATATTATTTCAAAGACCAATTAAACCGGTTCAAATTTATATAAAAACAATATTTAAAGGGAGGATCTATGTCGAATCTTTTTGATAGAGAGGATACAGCCGAAGATTATATTATTAACCATAATTCTATCCAGCAATATTTTAATGATATTAATAAAATTCCGCTTTTAAACCCCAAAGAAGAGAGAGAGCTTGAAATTAATTTAAAAAAGGGTGATTATGAAGCAAAAATGAAACTCATTAAAAGTAATTTGTATATGATTAAAAGGATAAATTTATTTTTTAAAACCGTAAGAGATTTAGAGCAGGATTTGCAGAGAAATCCAACCGCTGAAGAAATTTCAAATAAAATGAAAATGAAATTAAATAATATAAAAAAAATAATTGATGTTAATTTATTCACGCAAAGCTCCACTTCAATAGAGAATTATATAGGGAAAGAAAAATATACCCGTTTTATTGAATTTATTTCAAATGAGCATTCTATTTACAAAAATACTATTGCGATACTTGAACAACACCAGGAAATTACCAATCTGCTTAGTCTGCTTTCAGAAAAAGAAAAAAATATTTTAATTCTGAGGTTTGGTCTCAATGGTGAAGAACCTTTGACTTTAGAAGAAATCGGGGAACATTTTTCTCTTACAAGAGAACGTATCCGTCAAATAGAAGAGAAAGCCTTAAAAAAATTACGCAGTCTGGTTTTTAGTAAAATGAATGAATGAATGAATACTTAAATATTCGGGCTTATCACATAATAAATTTCCATAATTTTTTTTGTAATATAAAATTCAAAGAAAAATTTATCTCTTATTCTTTTTAATAACTTATTTTCCGGTTTTTTATTTTCACTGCTAATTATCCTGGATATAAAGCATGGGCGCCAGGACCCATTCGTTTTCTTCTTAATTTCTCTGCCTGTATAAATAATTATGTTCCCGTCCTCTTCCCCTGCAATCACATCGAGAATAGAATCATTATTCCAATCCACAATAAATGGTTTTAAACGGCCACCTGTATTAATTTCATTATTCCCGGATTTCAGTAATTCATAATTTGAAGGAAACCCGGTAATGCCATTTGTATTTTCTGACAGATATATTTGAATATTTCCATTTAAATTTCCGGTAAGAATATCCCTTTTCCCAATATAATCCCAATTAACAAAAAAAGGCGCTGAATAACCGTTAATATTTAAATTTTGTATTTTTTCGGGCACACTTTCTGAAAAATCAGGTGATTCATCTGTACCTGTATTTTTTAATAAATAAATATTGCCTTCTTTTGTACCAAAAATTATATCTTTATTCATATCACCGTCCCAATTAACAACAAACGGGGTAATACATTCGAATGAGGCTGAATAAATCAATGTTGTATTAAAAAAAACAGGATTATCATCATCCTCTGTATTTTCAATAAAATATATTTTACCGTCTTTATTCCCAATAATTAAATCTTTTTTACTATCATCATTCCAATCAACCACAAACGGAGAAGATTCATCTCCGACATCAATGGGAACTTTACCCATATTTAAACGTACAGGAATATCAAGTGCCGGTGAAGCATCTGTCCCTATATTAAGATAAAGCCATATTTCTCCATCTCTATCCCCTGCGATCAAATCTTTTTTACCATCGTTATTCCAGTCCACAATAAAGGGACTGGCAAGACCCGCATGCATTGGTGTCGTAATAAGTTTTTTTGAAGAATTATAAATTACAGAATCTACAGGCAAAGACATAGTTACGTTAAGAGAAGCAGAATTAGATGATATGTCAATGAGCTTATAATAATCAGAATATGCTCCATTTTTTTCCTGCAATAATATAAAATGCTTTTTTGCTATGCCTTTAAATGAAGCATTTGTTTTACCGATATATCTTCCCTGATATGCATAATTTCCATCAATATATATATTTATATTTGATACATTAGCACTTATGGAAAAATTATTATATTTATGTGCGATGACTTTAATTGCTGTAACATTAGTATCTTCATTATAGTTAATATCTACAGCTGTAACCGCGAAATAATAATTTTTACCAGGTTCCAAATCTGTTATTATTACATTTTGCTTTGCTGTTGTTTCATAACTATAACCGGAAATATTGTTAAATTTTTGCGTGTTTCGATAAATTCTATAGTAGCGAAAATCTCCGGGGGGTATATATTCTTCCCAGTCTAATTTTATATATCCATCATTTGCTTCGGGATAGAAAAATAATTTAGTTATTGGATCAGGAGGAATACTGTCCCATGTCGGGGTGCATGATTTAGTCTCCACAGAAAATATTTTATTCCCTGCTTTATCCACAGGAACTATAGCAAAATAATAAAGTGTATCATTTTTTAATCCTGATATAGAAGATGCTTTTTTATCAGAATTAATTGTCCTCACCGGAATTTTGGATTCAACACTTAAAAAAAAAACAGTATCAAGATATATCTCATATTTATCTATATCAGATGGAGCTAAATAACCGCTCCAGTCTAAATTGACTTTACCGTCAGACTTATCATCAACTGCAGCAAGAGACGCTATTTTTGCCGGGTTTCCTGTAGGTATGCATGTAACTGTATTGACCTGATTATTGCTATTCCCTGCCCTATCCACAGGAACTACGGCAAAATAATAAGATTTATCGTTTGTTAAACCTGTAGTCTTAAATATTTTTTTTTTTTTTTTAATCGTTGATACAGGATTGCGGAAATTAACATTTTGAAAATTAACAGAATCATAATATATTCTATAATTCGCGATATCAAAAGGTGCGGGATAATTGTTCCAATTTAAATTTATACTGCCTTCGGAATAATCGTCGAATGCATCCATACCAGCTATTTGCGGCGGGGCAATTGTATCAAGCACTAAGATACTTCCACCTTTTCCTATGGAAAAATCAAGTCCAAGATTATATGAAAATATTTTATAATAATATGTTGTATTATCTAAAAGACCTTTATCGATAAAAGTAGTATCGAGTCCTCTAAATACAATTTTATTTTTACTTTCAGATGTTGTGTCCAGATCATCAGATATTTCATTTGAATTATTACGTAAAATAAGTGTACCCGCAAAACCTGCTGTATCAGGATTCGTCCACGAAATCTTTACATCTGAATCATAGAGTGTGTTTAAAAATACATCTTTTACCATATCAGGTAAATTAGGATCTATTGTTCTTAATGAAAAAGAATAACTGTTATCTTTTTGCCCGTATGTAACATAAATCACTAAAATTATTTTGGAATAAAATTAAATCTTATTTAAAAACCTCTTTCTTAAGAAAAAAATATGGAAAGAATAAAGCCTAACGGAAATATCCCGAGTTCATTTCGAGATCCAAGTGGATTCTTATTTTATAAAGACGGTTTGTTATATAGGCAAATAAATATTATTTACAAAGAAAATTATGACCATCTGATGAGTTCAGGTCTTTATGAAAAACTTGTTGATTCCGAATTATTGATTACTCATGAGGAAGTCAATATCGAAAGCGGGAGTCCCAAAAAAGCCTATAAAATAATCAAACCCGAATTGATCCCATTTATATCATATCCATATGAATGGTGTTTCAGCCAATTAAAAGATGCAGCCTTAACGCTACTTGAGATGTAAAAGCAATCTCTGGAATTTGGAATGTCCTTAAAAGACCGTAGTGCCTATAATATCCAATTTAGAAAAAACAAACCCATATTAATTGATACCCTTTCTTTTGAGAAGTATCGCAGTGGTAAACCATGGCTAGCTTATAGACAATTCTGCCAATAT
>JACQWU010000049.1 GCA_016209155.1 Candidatus Desantisiibacteriota bacterium
CGGTGATTTTGTTCAAATTAGAAATGCAAAAATAAAAATCAAGGTTATACAATTTATTCCTGATTTTTATGTATTAGATGTGGAGAATCCAATATCAAAATCTAAAGATTTAAATAATCCTGCGGCTTTAATCGAAATAGACGAGGAAGGAAAAGAAAAATTGAAAATATGGATTTTTACCAATTATCCCGATCTTTATCTGAAAACCGGAGATAAATTTTCATTCCAATTAATTAGTTTTACAAAAATATGACAAAAGAAAACAATAAAAAAATTGAAAGCTGTACTAAGTGTAAACATTATTATATTACGTGGGATAAGCAATTTCCTTACGGATGCAAAAAATTTAATTTTAAAAGCAGGCAGCATCCATGCATAGAAGTTTTTACAGCTTCAAATATTAATTGTCAATTTTTTATCGAAAAAAGGTAAAACAACATGTCTCCCAAACTAAATTTTGATGTTATAGTGATCGGTGCGGGACCGGCCGGAATAACTGCCGGTGTTGGTTTGGCTAAGCAGGGATTGGCTGTTGCTCTGATAGAAGGAGCTATATATCCGGGCGCGGAGAATTGGTCCGGGTGTGTTTATTTTACGGAAAATATTGCCCGTCAGGAGATTTTCGGCGATGAGATAATTAATAATGCTCCTTTCGAACGTAAAGTTTCAAAACGCGGTATGTTTATTACAGACGGAACTACTACGCTCGGAAAGGAAATCTCATCAGATAAAATATTTAAGAATAGCATGATTGTTTTACGTCCTGTATTTGACCGTTATCTGGCTGAACGAGCAAAAGAATTCGGTGTGATAATTTTTCCCGAAACACATGTGCAAAATCTTTTAAAGAGGGACGGCAGGATAATCGGTGTAAATACTGAAAGAGGGCCTGTTTATTCAAAAGTAGTTTTCCTTGCGGAAGGCGATGCCAGTGAATTAGTAAGAAAAGAAGGGTATGAAACCTGTGCTGAACCCTCATTTATGCAGGGAATAAAGCTTGTTATAAAAATGCCTCAAAATGAAATCGAGGAACGTTTTAAGTTAAAAGACAACGACGGCGCGGCTTATGAAATTTTACTAAGAAACGCGAATATCGGCGGCGCTACTGTTCCGCTTAATATCGGCGGTTTTCTATATACAAATAGAGATAGCGTATCGCTTGGCTTAATTATATCAATAAATAATCTTAAACAGTATTTTAACGGTAGTCATGATTTGCTGATAGAGTGGTATCGCTCATTACCTTTTATTCAGAATTTTATAAGCGGCGGTATTTTGACTTCCTATGGTGTCAAAATTATTCGCAGCGGCGGATGGAAACAGCGGCCTAATCTTGTTGATAACGGGCTGGTCATAGGAGGAGCTTCAGCCGAAAAAGGAGAGTCCTTCAGTACGGCTTCTTTGACTAATGAATATGTTGATCCGCTTTTTAATTCAATTTATGCTTTAAATTCGAGATATTTAGAAAATTGGCCGTCTTATCTGGAAAATACAAGAGCATTTTTTGAAACTTACATAGATTTGCCGCTTGGATGGACAAATATTAATTTTGCCGGTAATATGAATGTTTTGTCGCGCACTTTAAGCCGTGCAAGGCTTTTATATTCATTATTTCCTCCCTCAAGATGGAAAAAAATAAAAAAAGACACCGGAGCGCTTAAAATCAGACTTAAATTTAATGAAATACGAAAAAAAATTAAACCTTCTTTTTTTATTATTTTAATTAATACCTTTAATGAAATTGCTGCTATATTTTCACGTTCAGATATAGATGGTTTACGAATTTTTATTTTTAACAAAGAAGTTCCAAATAAAAAATTACCATTATATATACGCTGGAGATTAAAAATTTTTGAACCGTTTATTAAAAGAGCCATGTCATTAGTTTATGAAAATAATGATGTTACTACTGATGAAAAACTTAAATCAGCGGGCAAAATGGTATTGGGAAGAATTTCATTCGTAGATATTATCGGGATAAGTTTATTTACAATCTATTATTCTGTTCTGATTATATTTGTGATTTGATATGATGCTTTCAGATTCTATATTTTAAAAATGAATGTGAATAAAATTTTAAATAATTTTGTTGAAAAGTATCGTGCCGGTGTTAAAAAAGCGGGAGCTCTCGATCCTTCACAAGTTCATGTTACTGATACAATAGACAAAAAGCTTGCAACAATTACTTATCTTCCGGGGCCAAGCCCTCACATTATTTTTAACTGGCCGCTTAAAATCGGTGAAAACAAAGAAATATCAGGATATCCTATATGGCATTTATGCCCTGCACAGGTTTATTTATTCAAAAATGCTTTTACAGGATATCCAAAAATAATTATTCAGTATGAAGGTTGTATTAAATGCGAAACATGCTGGCATAGTATGGATATAAAAGACTCAGACGGAAATTCTCACAGCATGGTATTAAACTGGAGCAGATTCGGACCTCACCGCTTGATTTATGAAGTTTATTCTTCCTCCGTGAATGAATTTGAAAAATACAAAACTGACGATAAAAATAATTTTATAAAAATTAAAGATAAAATTGCAGTCAATGAAATTGTACCGCATAATCCTGCTTTAAATGAAACAATAAGAAATTTCAGGCTGGCGTGTATCCATTTTTCACATGTTTTTAATAATAAAGGATCAAGCCTGCTATTGGATAATGCAAGCTGCGACTGGATGAGAAAGCTTTTTAAATGGGCAAGCCTCTTTTAGATCAGAATAAATTTTTGTGGGTAAAAGACGGATTAATATCCATATGGCAGGATCTTCTTATGCAGGAACAATCTCTTCCCTGCTATTCATCTGAAAAAAATGATAAGTCTTTATATCTAATTGATATTGAACGCAAAATGGCTGAGGTATTTAATATTCAAAGTATTAAAAATTTTGAACATGATAAAAAGCCCGGGGAAGAAATATTTAGATTGATCGGAAGTTTATGTGCAGAAAAATACAATCCCGAAGTATTATCTTTATTGGCGGGATATGATCCGGTTTTGGCATATATATATTCAATTAATTGCAACGCAAAAGAAGCCGCTAAATCTTACGGGCTTAATTTTAACGAAAAAATTATACTTATTCCTGTTATCGCTTCTAAAACATTAAAGCTTGAATTAACAGCTTACGGAGTTTTTTTGGACGGTGTAAGCGATCTTTTCCCGTCAAGTCTGGCTGAACAAATACTGCTTATTTTACCGGGATATATTTCTATTGTATTGCCTCAGGAACTCGATATGGAGCAGATTCCAACAATTGGTTTTAGAGGCGGGAAATTTGCCATAATAAAATTTAAAAAGATGAAAATAGAGCTTTCCAGATTACAGAAGATCACACCGGTTCAGGAAGAAAATATTTCAAGAGCTGCAAGATTATCTTATAACGAAATTTTAATGTTTGCAGAAGGAGCAGGAAAATATCTGCTTAAAAGAAGTTATGAACATGCCTCTACCCGTATACAATTTCCGCAGGAAATGATGGATACGTACGGGGAGGAAGGAATTATTAAGTTTGGAGCTGTAAAGAAATATTTATCTGAAATGGAAATACAGCTTTATGTATTGAAATCTCTAATCGCATATACAGCAAAAAATAATGATTGTATAAAAAATAATGAAGAGATAATCATTAATTTATGCAGTATTATTGCAATCTGCGCTTTCGGACCGAAAGAAGGCAGTTTTGGTTATAATGCGGGGCAGGTTTTTGGAGGATTAGGGTATTCCGAAGACGATCTTCTGGCAAAATTTTATCGTGACTCCAGTTTTTTTCGCCAATTAATAGGTCCGGAAAAAAGATTGATTCTTAAACTCGGCAGATTGATATTGGAAGAAAGAGAAACCTATTTTAATAAATTAAAAATTGATGAAATCAGCAAAAATAGTATCATATTTCAGGATTTAGTTCAGAGATATGAAATATTTTTAAATGTATTTAATTATTTCCCCGTGGAAATAAACAATGCAGGGGCGGGTCTTGCGCCT
>JACQWU010000275.1 GCA_016209155.1 Candidatus Desantisiibacteriota bacterium
GTTTTATGTCAAGAGTATTCTATTATTTAAATAATAATAGATTTAGTTTGACTTTTGATATCTGTAAGGTAAAATATTATGGAAAAATAGTATTTTATTTTAACATCGGGAGAAAAGTGCAATGCTTCAAATTTTCATAGAAGATGATAAAGATTTTATTAAAATGGTAAATAAAATTTTAAATCGCGGGGAAGTTCAATCAAAGGAAGTAGAGAATGCTGTAAAAGAAATAATTAATGAGGTACGTATAAATGGCGATATATCAGTACTTAATTATACAAAGATGTTTGATAAGGTATGTTTAAACGCCGGATCCATGCGTGTTACACAGGCAGAAATAAAAAAAGCTTATAAATTTGCAGATAAAAAATATTTAGATGCTCTGGAAAAATCGCATGAAAATATATTAAAATTTCATAAAACTCAAGTGGAAAATTCTAAATTTTTATCTGATGAAGGATGCATTGTCGGGCAAATTATAAGACCTGTAAAACGTGTGGGATTGTATATCCCCGGCGGGCGGGCGCCTCTTGTTTCAACGGTATTAATGAATGCAATACCTGCTGTACTTGCAGGGGTCCCTGAAATTATAATGGTTTCACCGCCGGATAAATCAGGTAAAATAAATCCTTATTTATTAATTGCCGCGGATATGTCCGGCGTTAAAAATATTTTTAAAGCCGGAGGAGCTCAGGCTATTGCAGCATTGGCATATGGAACGGACACAATTCCAAAAGTGGATAAAATAGTCGGGCCGGGTAATATTTATGTGGCTATTGCTAAAAAGTTTGTTTTCGGAAGTGTGGATATTGATATGATAGCAGGTCCAAGTGAAATTCTGATAATTGCGGATGAAGGATCTACTCCGGAGTTTATAGCCGCAGATTTGCTTTCACAGGCTGAACATGATGAAAGAGCCTCAGCTGTTCTTGTTACAACTTCACTTGCCCTTGCAAAAAAAGTAAAACTTGAAATTAAAAAACAACTAAATCTGCTGAAGAGGAAAGATATTGCCTATGAATCTTTGACCAATTATGGAGGTATTTTTGTCATAAATAATTTGGAGAAAGCTATGTCATTTGCAAACAATTTTGCACCGGAGCATCTGGAATTAATGGTAAAAGATCCATTTTTATGGTTAGGAAAAATAGAGAACGCAGGAGCTATTTTTATAGGTAATTATTCTCCGGAGGTGTCCGGAGATTATATTGCAGGACCAAATCATGTTCTTCCTACAGGAGGCACCTCCAGATTTTTTTCACCTCTTGGAGTTTATGATTTTATAAAACGTTCCAGTTTGATTTATTATTCATATGAAAAATTAAAAAAGATGGCACCTTATATTTCTGCTATAGCAGAAATTGAAGGACTCGAAGCGCATAATAATTCATTAAAAAAACGGATAATTTAGTACTTGATATATTTGAATTTTTAGCTTTTATATGACATATTTATATATAGAAGACCAGTGTCATAAGGATGGAGAAATATGTATTTTCCTAAAATAAATATGCTGAAATTAATTCAATTATTATTGATCATTTTTCTTCCTTTAAGTATTTTTGCGGAAATTGTACCTTATGATTCCAGTATATTTAAAGATGAAGAAAAAAGATGGGTGGATCCTTTTGAATATTATGAAAAAAGTTCAATTGTTAATATTAATAAGGATAATAGTATACAGATAAATATTGGAAAAAATTTAGGTGTTCAACAAGGATTTATTTATGATATTTATCATAAAAAAGAAGTTATCGGACAATTTTGTGTATTTTCTGTATCAGAGGAACAGTCTGAGGGGAGTATTCTTTTTCGAAAAGGGACTATTGCAGTAAATGATGAAGTGAGATTTGCAAGACAAATTGATATTAGTGAAAATCCATCATATGGCCGGCGTTACGGGAAAAAATTAACGGGTAAAATTGTACTTATTGAAGAAAATTTTTGTTTGATCAATCTTAATCAAAAAGATGGAATTAAACCGGGAATGAAATTTTCCATATTTAGCTCTAAAGGAAACGAACCTGTAGGATTAATAGAAATAGTAGACACCTCAAAGGATAAAGAATCTGTTGCGAATGTACTGGAGAAGAAGATAAGTTTGCAGCCCGGGATGATAGTTAAATCTATTATCAGGGGAAGTTTGGAATGGGCGGAGCTTGCCGGGAAGCTTGAATCTGATCCTAAAACTCAAAAAGATGCAGTTTATGCTTATGAAAAAGCCATTAAGCTTGGCGGATTATCTCCGGAAATTAAAGATAAATTCACAATATTAATTGAACTGATGACAGAAGACTTTATTAAAAATGAAATGTATTCAGATGCGGTTTATTATATCAGAAAGATAAAGGATTTTGATAAAAAATATGAAGAGAAATATAAGGATTTTCAGGTCAGGTTATTAGATAAAGCCAGAGTTTACTGGCGAACAGGGAATTATATTCTTACAATAAAATGCCTTGAACAGCTTGAAGAAACAGAAGAGGTGGTAAGGCTCCTTTCAGATACCCTTACTGAGGTTGCGCAGGAGATGGAATCTCTCGGAAATACATATGCCGCGATGTATTGCTATGAAAAAGCAGTCAAGGTTAATCCTGCAAATATTTTGTACAATAAAAATCTTTTTTTAATGTACAATAAGCAGGAATATTATGATAAGGCATTAAATATTCTTAATAAAATTGCGAATTTGACAGCAGATAAAAATGAAAAAAAATGGGCTGCTGAACAGATTGATGCTTTAACCAGGCTGCAGGAAAAAATCGCACCGAATTATAATTTTATGCATATTAACGGAACCAGATTTAACCTGGACTCTCTGCGGGGTTATGTGATAATTCTGATGTTATGGAATGTTTCATATGAAAGTGTTATTGAAGAATTTCGCTATATTTCAGTTTTCAATGAAAGATATAGAGATAAACCATTGAAAATAATTGCTGTTAATAATGATCAGATTGGAGTGGATGCGGTTAAAAAGTTTATAGAATCAAATGATTTAA
>JACQWU010000270.1 GCA_016209155.1 Candidatus Desantisiibacteriota bacterium
ATCCAGAGCGAAACCGAAGGTGGGAAATTTGTGGTTAGTAATCCGCCTGAAGCTAAAGCTCCCAATACCGAGTACATGCTGTGGGTAACAAGCGCGGCAGAGGAGGTTTCACCCGGGACAATGGTAACTATAACCATACATGTAAAAAATAACAGTGATGCGGATTTATCAGGAGGGCGTATATTTATAGATGCAGGCCATGTGTGGCGGGGGACTATAGAAACCGACGTTAATATTCCTGCTCATACGGAAACAAGCTTCACGTATTCGAGAGAGTGGAATCAAAGCGGAACGTTTTTTGTGATATTATTTGATGGGGTTGGAAAAAAAATTGCATCAGGGGATAAAGGTATATGGGTTATTAATCCGGAAGCAGGGGTAACTTTAAGCACGGATAAAACTACATATAGAAAGGGAAGTATAGTAAATATTTATGAAACAACAAATAATTTAGCTTCAATAGCTTATGATTGTATTGTAAAAACGTATATAGTTAGTCCCGGAAATATAAAGATATATGATAATATGCAACTTATAAATTTAGCAGACAAAGAAAATTTTGGTTTATCATATAGTGTTAACCTGCCCGCTGATTGTCCTTTTGGTACATACATTGTATACACGGATATATTTGATACAAAATATAAAAAAATAGGCGGGAATTTAGCAAGTTTTACTGTTCCATACAGTGAAGTAAATATTGGACTTAATTTACCTGAAACATGGAAAGCATATTTCGATCTGAATATTGATTGCCGTACTGGTCAAGGTTGTGTTTATGTAGAAGATAAGAACAAAGACAATAAAGTTTCGTTTTTATTAAGTAACAGCAGTATTATAAATATAGATAATGCAAAATTTACAATAAAAATGAAGGATCCTGAATATAAAAATTATATATTCAATTCAACCATAATTGTTGATTTACCTGCTAATCAATCTGCAAATTTAGACTTTTATATTGGGGTACAAACACTTCATTTTGGTGATTATATTTTGGAATATAATCTGATTTACGGAACTAAAGAAGAAAAAGGTGAAGAAATAATTCCATGTAATGTTATCATTTCTGACTATAGTCTTGATAAAACATGGTATTCAATAAAAGATAATATAGATTTAACTTTTAAATTATTAAATGTTGGTAAATTTGAATTGCCAATTAGTGTAACGCATCCTGAAGGTAATGGTATTTTAGTTATTGATGAAGGTATTATTTTACCTTCTAATTCTGTTATATGCAATTTAAAACATCCTCCAAACCCGGAATATATAACGCCAGGTATATACAAATTAAATATCAGCGCGGATATAGTTAGATTGGATTGTACCTGGAATGAGCAGATTTTTGAATGCTGCTATCAAACGATTACGGATACTCAAACATTAAGTGATATTGATATTACTATCCCCGATTACAATCTTGAATTTAATTTGCCGTCCGGAACATTTGATACATTAAGTACAATACCTGTTACAACTACAAATATTGGAGGGGTGGCATTCCATGGTAATGTGGAAATCACTTTGCGCGATAAGAATTTTGCGGATATATATACTAAAATAGAAAATAATATTGAGCTCGGAACACATAAATGGGACATCCCTATTCCTCATGAAATCCTAAGCGGTGAATATACTATATTGGCTTATTGTTATGATAGTGCTAATAAAATTGCAGGTTCAGCAAATAGCAAAATAAGCATTAATGGAACAGATATTGATTTGAATGTGTCAACAGATAAAGAGATATATACAACAGATGAAAATATCACTTCAAATTTTGTTTTTAATGTTAAATCCGGAAGTCTTGAAAATGTAAAATTTAGTTATGAACTAATACAGGAGCAGGGCGCTATACAAAGTTATACCGGTATCAGTCTTAATGATGTCGTAAGCATGGCAAAAGAGCAAAATGGGACTATGTGGTTTGGAATAGATGGAGGCGGGGTAATTAAGTATCAGAATACAGGTGCAATCTGGACTCAGTATACAACAAATCAAGGATTGGAAAATAATTCAGTCCAATGTGTGCTGGTAGATGAAAGCGGTGATAAATGGTTTGGTACACATAATGGATTAACAAAATTTAATGGTACAAATCTTAGAACATATACTAAAAAAGATGGCCTTAGCGGAAATGATATAATAAGTATTATTCAGGATAAATATGGAGTTATATGGGCAGGAACAAATAATGGCGGAATAAGCAGGTTTGAAGGCAATATCTGGAATAGTGTTATAAATCCAATAGAGAATGCGGAAATAAGAGATATAGTTGAAGATAGTGTGGGGGCAATTTGGTTTGCGACTGATAAAGGTATATCAAATTATAATAATGGTTCCTGGCTAAATTATGATTCAGCCACCGGGTTAAACACTAATAATATAACATGTTTATATGCTGATAATGCCAATAATGTGTGGTGCGGGACATGGGGAAATGGTGTTTTAGAATTTAATGGTACTGAATGGAAAAAAATTGATATTTTATCCGGGATATCAAATTTGTTTATTCGAGACATAACAGGAGATGATCAAAGCAATATATGGGCAGCAACTGATTATGGATTAAATAAAATTGGAGGACATGCGTCTGACCTTTCAATACAGAAAATTTTCAAAGAAGCCGGACTTTTAGATAATAAAATAGAATCATTGCAAATTGATTCCAGTGGAAAATTATGGGTTGGAACAGCAAAAGGATTGAATAGATTAGATATAATAACAAATGCAGCAACCGCGGGCTATTCGACTATCCCAAACCATGAAGGGCAATCAGGTCTCCATATATTTAGTTTATTGCAGGATGCAAATGCGCTATGGATTGGAACAGAAAATGGCATAACAAAATATGATAGCACAGGCTGGACAAATTTTTCTGATATTACTAATAAAAGGGTAACAAGTATTGCGCAGGATTCACAGGGTTATTTATGGCTTGGAACATGGGGCGGAGGGATACTAAAGATAAATAAAAATCAAAATACAATAGTTAACAGATATAAAAGGGCAGATGGATTATTAAGTGATTATATTAATTCAATTTATATTTCTCCTGATGGAAATATTTGGTCTGCTGCATGGCTTGGTGGTTTAAGTAAGTTTAATGGAACCACATGGGTATCATATACAAAAGCTGATGGATTGGGAGGAGAGACCGTATATTCAATCGCGCGTGAAGCGGCCGGAATATATTGGTTTGTTACAGATGATGGATTAACTAAATTTGATGGTACAACATGGAAAAATCATACAATCCTAAATGGTTTACCAATGGGTAATATTTCATCAATAGCAATAGATTCAACAAATACAAAATGGATTGGTACTCGCGGCAGAGGGATAATAAAATATAATAATACAGTCAATACCGTATATACAAAAGCAGATGGATTATCAGATAATTACATTTTACAGGTGAATGTTGATAATAACGGGAAGGTATGGGGTGCGACAAATAATGGCGGAATATCTGTTTATAATGGAAATAGTTGGGAGACAATAGATAATGAAAGAGGATTACCGGATAATAAAATATTTTCTTTATCAATTAATTCAGGGAAAACATGGCTGGGTAGTTTTGGAGGATTGATACTTGGGGCTCAACCGGGTAATATTATTTTAGAGAAAAATGAATTTATAAATATTACATCATCTTTTGATATGCCCATTACTTTAGATAAAATTACAACACCCGGGAAAATATATTTAAAATCAAAAATACTTACCAAAAAAGATACTTATAATGGAATAACCAAAGAAGAACAAATTGTTGATGAAGCTGTAACATCTTTCTATGTAATAGATAAAAATCAGCATTTGATTGTAACATTGAATACAGATAAAATAGCTTATAAACCAAATGAACCAATAAAAGTTATTGGAAAAGTAATTAATAATAAAGGTGAAGATATAGCAAAAGTGACTTTAAATATAACAAAAATTGAAACAGGAGAAATTTTATATACCGATGAATTTCCACTTAACGCAAGTTCAATATATAGTTTTAGTTTTACTTTTACAGCAAGCAGCACTTTTACATTGCAGGCTTCAGCATCAGCGTCACCTGCTGTTATAATTTTTGAAAAAATAATTATAGCAGAACCTGAACTTAGAGCAGAACTTAATGTTCCTGAATTTGTCGGCAGAAAACCATTCAATGCAACATTAAAATTAGAAAATATCGGGCAGATAGATGCAAATATAACCTGTGATTTTGGTGATAAAAAGGAAGAAATTTTATTGCCAAAAGGAAAAACAATTTTTATGACAGGTGAAATAATTGCTCCATTATCAAGAGACGAAAACGGAGAATTTAAAGTAACTGCAAATATTTCAGGGGATGTGGAATATAATATATTCAAAAAAACAAAATTTAAAGAGGAAGTTAATTTTTTAATAAATGCACAGGAGGAGTATTCTGAAGGGCAGATTGAAATACCATATAGTTTTACAAACACAGGACTTGTAGATTCGGAAGTAAAAACAGAATTTAATATAGTAGATAGTAATCAGAATACGATAAACATGGAAAATAAAATACATTATATCCCAATAGGCCAGACATTATCGAATAAGCTACATCTTAATCTGCCAAAAGGTGAATATACATTATCATATAAGGAAATTCCCGGTAATAATGCTGAGTATGTTATTAATGATGGACAAATAAATTTTGTTGTTAAAAAATATAATGATCTGGATATGGATATAATTAGTAATTCAAATACTACTGATGGAAAAATAAATTTAAATATAAATATTAGCAATAATGGGATAAATGATTTTTCAGGGTATTTATATATTGAATCCGGTTTTTATATTTCTAAAGAGGAAATAAATATCAGCAAAGAGACTGCTTCAAATTTAAATTATTCTCTGACACCGTCAGGGATTAATCATGGACAATCTAATATCGCAATTTTTTTAATTCAAAATGGTAAAGTAATATTGCAAAAAAATGTTTCAGCGGATATTTACGCTCCAGCGTTTGAGTTTGTATCTATACCGCATGTCCCTGTTTATCGATTAGGTAAATTGGAGTCGATAAGCTTTATCGTGAAAAATACAGGGAATTTGCAAGGAGAAGCAGAAATAAATTTTACCATGCTTGATATTTTAAACAATTCGCAAAGACTCTGGCTCCTTCCGGGTGAAGATGGAACGGTATCTTTTGAATTTATGATGCCTGATGATATGGAAGCAAAGGAGCACAAAGCGCAAGTTTCGTTATGTGACAGGCAAAATGCCTGTCCTACCATAGATATACCATTTACTATTGAAGGGATAAAATTAAATGTAACAGCATCATTTGATAAAGAGTATTATGCGGTAGGTGAAACAGCAAGATTAACTATGAATGTGGAGAATCAGGATACTACATATATGGCGAGTATGTTTGCAAGAGTAAATTATCATGCGTTTGATTCAAGTCAGAATTTTACATTAACAGGCGGGACGTCTACCCTGCAATTTGATATACCGGTGGATAAATTTAATGGGGAAAAAGTGTTTTATGGTGTTTATATGTCAAGCGGGAGGTCTATCTGGTTAAATACTATTTATTTATACGAACAAAAAAGTATATTAAATTTAACAACAAATAAACAGGTATATAAACCGGGTGAGACTGTTTTTGTGACGGCTACGTCAGCATATCCGGGAATATTATCATATAGTTCGTTTGATAATAAAGCAGACATATCAATTAATGGTTCAGCTTCATTTTCATTTGTCCTGCCCCAAAAACTTACTGCCGGAACATACGGAATAAGTTATACATTTAGCTATGAACAATCAGATGTCATCAATCAGCTTTCTGGTACGCATTCATATGATGTCGATGGAATAAGCATAAAAATAGTTGAATGCAATTTGGATAAAGGGCAATATAATTCTAATGATACAATTAAAACATATATTAATATTGAATCAAATGTAGATATAAATACAAAATTAAACGCGGAGGTTATTAGTCCTGATAATCAAAGTAAAGTATATGTTAATACATATGCGGCTTTAACAAAGGGAGATAATAAAATAAATTTAGCGGGAAGTTTAACAGCACAAGTTCCCGGAATTCATAGATTGGTTTATAGTTTTTATGATCAAGATGAAACATTGTCTTTAGCCGGCGGGTTTGAAGCCTTTGACGTTGGTGATATGGTTCTGGCAGGCTTAAGTGCGGATAAATATGATTATCCGGAAGGATATGAAACAGTATATATAACAGCAAATTTTTATTCACAGGGACAGAATACAGGTAATTTTAAATTATATAAAGATGTTCAGACTTATATTGATGAGCAGGTTGCTTTATCCGGATTTGAAAATAGAATATATAAAATCACACCTTCAGAAACAGGAGATTTAAAGTTAGTTGGAGAATTGGAAACTGGAAGTTTAAAAAGCACAAAAGAAATTAATTTTGCTTATGGAAGTAACTTGCCGGATTTGGTAATGACAAATTTTATGTTTAGCATGCCTGAGGAATATGGCGATGAGGAAGGTAGAGTAACAATAGGAGTGAAAAATATCGGGAAGACAGGTACCGCACAGGAAGTGATAGCATCAGTGTCTGGGAATAGTATCAGTGAAAATATTAATTTTGGCACAATTGCATCAAATTGTGAGTCCGCATTTATATATAAATTTAATATAAAAGGGATATCGACTATACAGTTTAATGCAAGCGTTGATATACGGAATTTAATAAGAGAATATCATGAGAATAATAATGATGCGCAGCCGATAAATATATCAATTCCTGGTGCTCCGCAAATTAATCCAATGTATGCATATATTAACGACACAACTGCTATTATTAGCGGTATGGGAGCACCGGGAACACAGGTGATAATTTATTTGACCGGTAGAGACGTAAAATTTTACGTCTCTACATTAGTAAACGGGCAGGGTGAATTTACAGCAAGTTTAAATACGATTGAAGGTGAAAACACAGTTTGGGTTAGAACAATTGATAACTATGGTAATAAGAGCTTATGGTCTAATCAAGAGAAATTTATACGGGATACAGAGATACCGCAAGCGCCGACATTAACATCTCCGCAAGATGGAGAAGTTTTATATAACCCTATTACCACTATAAAAGGCACATCTGAGCCAAACAGCAAAGTTACAATGAAAATAGGCATTAATACTTATGTGACAAACGCAGATGAAAACGGAGAGTATATCTTTAGTTTTATACAATTAGAAGAAAACACAAATATATTAGTAATCAATGCGGAAGATAGAGCCGGAAATATAAGCAGCAGTAAAGAGGCAAGCTTAATACTCAAATCAGTTAATCTAAATGTTAATAAAAATATATTAAATACACCGCGGGTGTTAATACTCGAAATTAGAAATCCGGGTATACACAATGAAATCATAGACGAATTATTTGAAAGTACGGGAATTAATTACTATATAGCAAATACAAAAGATAAATTTAAAAGTGAATTAAGAACTGGTAAATATAATGTGTATATGTTGATGGGTAATGATAAGAGTATTGAATTAATAGTAGAAAAGGAATTAAAGGAAAGGGTATATGGAGGAGAAGGGCTTGTTGTTAGCGGAGAAAAATCAGGTATATTGGAAAATATGCAGGAAGTTTTGGGAATAAAAAATAAAGGTTATTTATCAACAAAAAATAATATAGTAAATTTTGTAGATACAACATTTACAAAACAAAACACACTCGCGACTATCGGAAAAGCAGAAAAGGCTGGATTAATCACAGGCCAAAAATTGGGATATATTAAAACAGGAAAAGAAGGAAGCTACTGCGAGGATCAGGAAGAGCCGGCAGTTATAGTAAATAATTATGGATATGGCAAAGTTGTTTATTTTACAATAGATTTACTGGAATCAAGTAATTCTGAAACAAAAGCGCAAATAAAAGAAATTGTTAATAGCAGCATAAAATATGTAGCTCCGGAAACAGTTGAACTGGAGCTGCTTGGAGTAGTCCCAATAGGAATAAATATAGAAAATAAAGGTAAAAGCGTTGAATTGAAAGTAACGGAAACGGTTCCTGAGGAAGTAAAAATAACAGGTGAATGGGTGAATGGGTTGATGAGTGAAGAGATAAATGCGAAAAGCAGCAGTTTTGCATGGCAATTTAAATTATTGGAAAATGAGAAGAAAATTTTACCTTACTATTTGCAGGTTCCGGATACAAAAGCTGTATATACGACAGTAACAGAAATTAGTTATTTAGATTTTGACAGTAGTTATAGATGGTATGGAAAATACCTGCTTGATATTCAAATTAACAGTGATATGAAAGGATTAATAGATGAAATAGCTAATGATTTAAATGCTTTAGCATTAATAGATAAAGAGCAGCAAATAGGTGAAAAGATAGTTGGATTATTGCAGAAAATACAAAATGAAAAAAATAAAGAAAAAAATATAAGATATTGTTTAAAAGCAATAGATTCATTATCCAAAATAAAATCAATACAGGTGGAATTTATCCGCTATAAACTTATTAAACTTTTGAAGGTTTGTGAGAAGATATGAAAATAATTCAAAATTAATAATTTAAAATTAATTTTCAGTTGTTTTCAAATGAAGTTTTTATTAGATTATTAAGATAAGATTCGGGATTTATAACTGCTTCTGCTGTAATAATAAAATTTTTTCCCATTTCATGATTATTAATTAGTTTTAATCCTAATTCATAATTTTTAAATATTTTCTGGCATTCCAGAACAACGTTTGTATTTTCATTTAAAGCATTTTTTAAAATCAAGTCCATGGCTTCAGTATCAAAGCTGATAGATATATTATTTTTAATTAAAAAATTTTTTTCAAATTCATGTATTTCCCTGCGCATATTAATTATTTGGGTACATGTTTTATTAATTAGTATATCTTCTGCTAAGGCTATTTCTGTGATTAAATCAACTGCGCATTGTGAAAAAACAATTTCTTCGTTATAATTTTTTTTATAATTCACTGCAAAAATATCTATCTGGTTTTTTATTATTTTTTTTTGCTGAGAAATAAAAATTTTAAATAGATTTTCCTGCTCAATATTATCAGGATCATTTAATACTTTGTTTAATTCTATTTCAGGATTTTCAATTATTCTATCTGTTACGATAAGTTTTTTAATATTTGTGGATGGTAAATTTTTTTCAAATTTTAATAATTTTTTTTCCATCACGCTTATTAAACCTCTTGCACCTATTTTTTTTTGATAAGTTTGTTTTGCTATTTCATGAAATGCTTCATCCATAAAATATAAATTTATTCCATAAGATTTAAAATCCTGTTTTTTGCTTTTGACAAGAGGTGAGTTCGGATTTTTAAGAATTTCATGCAGATCCTCAAGCGTAAGAGCATCCAATACTGTAATCACAGGCAATCTGCCAATAAATTCAGATTCAAAACCATAAGTGATGAAATCTTCTGCCACAGCCTGCCGCAGTATTTCACTGTTGAGTTTGTCATCTAAAGAGGATACGGGTGAAGTGTTAAAACCGATATTTTGTTTATTAAGTCTTTTTGCTATAATTTCCGTAAGGCCGTTAAAAGCGCCGCTCATTATGAATAAAATATTTCTGGTATTTATTTTTTTCTTTTCAATTTTACCGGTTTTTTGGAATTTTAGCGCAATTTCCATTTGAGAAGCAATATCTGAGGGTGATTTTAAATCAACCTCTGTCTCTTCCATAACTTTTAAAAAATTACGCTGTACACCGGTTCTTGAAACATCCGGGCCATAGGTAGTGCCGCTTGATGCTATTTTATCAATTTCGTCTACATAAATGATTCCGTGCTCCGCAAGTTCAATATCTCCGCCGGCTTCGTGCGCTAATTCTCTTACAAGATCTTCAACGTCTCTTCCAACATATCCTGTTTCACTGAATTTAGTTGCATCGCTTTTAACAAACGGCACCCCGATTTTATCCGCAATTAATTTTACGAGATAAGTTTTTCCTACACCGGTCGGTCCAATCATCAGGATATTACTTTTTATGCTGCCGGGAAACATTTTAAGTGTTTTAGCTTTTATTCTGCGGAAATGAGTACATATTTTTGTTGAAAGAATTTCTTTTGCTTCATTTTGTTTAATCACATATTGATCCAGATATTTTTCAAGTTCAGCAGGGAGCATATCAAAGTGTATTTTTTGAACCCCGTGTGGTGTAGAGCTGCCTTCATTATCTGTTTTTTCTCTTTCTGCATCAGGTACAGATGTTTCGCGGGGATGTGATTGTTTTATGAATATATCCATGTCAGCTTTATGAGGTTCTTCATTTATATTTGTAATTATATTATTATCTTTTGACATATTATTCACTTTCATATTTTTACAAGTTCATATTTTCTTGAACCAATACCAAGCTTCTCTCCATATTCAAGTTGTACAGACCAGTCTATTTCAGGATAAATTGTCTTGAATTTATCAGTACCTTTTTTGTAACTTGAAGATAATTTACTGCCTGTTATCCCGACAGCTTCATTTACCATATCTGCTGAGCACTGATCAATAGCGACCGGATCAAGTGAAGCCAGAATTCCGATATCCGGTACAATAGGAGCATCGTTACATTGATAACAGTCACATTCAGGAGATACCTGCATTATAAAATTAAAATA
>JACQWU010000260.1 GCA_016209155.1 Candidatus Desantisiibacteriota bacterium
AGATGAAAATTGTAAAGAAAAAAAAAGAAATTGCCCGATATGTTTAAAAAAGATGCGGAAAATTAAATGCGGAGCAGATAAAAAAATTTGCATTGATAAATGTCAAAAAAATCACGGGATATGGTTTGATACAGGTGAGCTTGAAGAAATAATCAAAACAGGAAGTTTTGATGAAAATAATAATGTATTAAATTTGCTTAAAGATATGTTTGGGAAAAATACATAAAATGAAAGGAGAACAAAATGGTTTATATTATAATATTAGCTATAATTTTTATTCTGTTGCTTATCTTTATTGGGAATTATAATTCTCTGGTGGGACTACGAAATCAGGTAAAGAATGCATGGTCACAGATAGAGGTTCAATTAAAAAGACGTCATGACCTCATTCCAAATTTAGTTGAAACTGCTAAAGGATACATGAAACATGAAAAAGAAACATTTGAAAATATTACACTCGCAAGAAGCAGGGCGATGAATGCGGGAACAGTCAGCGAAAAGTCAAAAGCCGAAAAAGATTTAAGTGGAACAATGAGTAATTTTTTTCTTGCTGTTGAAAATTATCCGGACCTTAAAGCTAACCAAAACTTTCTTTCTTTACAGGAAGAGTTGAGTTCTACGGAAAACAAAATTGCGTTTGCGCGTCAAAATTATAATGACCAGGTTCTTTCTTTTAATAATAAAATACAGATGTTCCCTTCAAATATTGTTGCCGGGATGTTTAATTTTACTCCTGAAGTTTTTTTTGAATTGGAAGATAAAAAAGAAAAAGAAGTACCAAAAGTTAATTTTTCATAAAAGCATAAACTCTGTGGTTAAGCTTTGATATTATCTTATTAGGGGAATCAAATGTGGGAATTAATACGCGCGAATAAAAGAAAATCCATATTGCTTTATCTGTGCATGTGGGGATGTCTTATGTTAATTGGATTTGTTTTTGGAAGTAGTTATATCCCTGCGCAAAATGGAGCTTTTATCGGCATATTTTTCGCTATAATGCTTTCAGTGATTCTTACATTGTTCAGCTATTTTGCGGCTGATTCGGTAATCCTTTCGATAAGTAATGCTAAAGAAGTTAATCACGATGTTCACCCTCAGCTTTTTAATGTTGTGGAAGAGATGAAGATTGCGGGCGGACTGCCAAAAATGCCCAAAGTATATATTATTCCTGAAACAGCTCCTAATGCATTTGCAACAGGGATGAAACCCGAATCAAGCAGTATAGCAATAACAGCAGGATTGCTTGCAAAATTAAACAGAGATGAACTTCAGGGAGTTGTCGCTCATGAAATGTCGCATATACTAAATAGAGATGTCCAATTTGTAACACTGGCGGGAATACTTCTCGGGAGTATTACTATTATTTCAGAAGTTTTTTTAAGAAGTATCTTTTTCCCAAATTCATCACGAAGATATAATTCAAAATCATCGGAATCATCCGGCAGAGGAATATCTTTAATCATAGGGATTTTTTTTGCGATTCTTGCTCCGATTATGGCTCGACTTTTTTATTTAGCATTATCCAGAAAAAGAGAATATCTTGCTGATGCTTCAGCAGTTAGACTGACAAGATATCCGGAGGGACTGGCCAGCGCCCTTGAAAAAATTTCACAATCAACAGAAAACTTATCCGTTGCTAACAAAATCACTGCACCTATGTATTTTGTTAATCCTTTAAAACAGCAGGGTATGCAGATATTAAATCTGACCAGTACGCACCCACCTATTACAGAACGGATAAAAATTTTAAGAAGTATATCAAAAGGTGTTGATTATACAAACTATCAAAAAGCTTATTCAACTGTTACAGGCGGAACAAATGTGATTATTCCTGTATCAGAATTAAAAGAAACAAATAATATCCCGATAAGAAACTCCTTTTCCCTAAAACAAAATGAATCAAGTAAAAGAGAGGATACCAGAAAAATAGGTGATTTAATAATGGCAGTTAATAACTATGCATTTTTGGAATGCATTTGCGGTCTTAAAATTAAAATTCCGCCTGATCTTAAAAATCAAAAGATATCCTGTCCAAGATGTAAAAGGGAGCTGGAAATAAATATTAACAAGGAATAACAAATGAATATTGTATGGAAAGCAGTAGGTTATTTAGCCGCCATGCTCACAATGTTTGGTTTTGTCCCTCAGATACTCAAAATGCTTAAGACTAAATCTGCTGGAGATTTAAGTATGGGGGCACTGATACAGATTAGTATTGGAGTCTGTTTATGGCTGCTATACGGGATACATATTAATGATGTAATAATAATTTTTGCCAATTCAATAACATTATTAAGCCTGGTTATTACTCTTTATCTTTATTTTAGATTTTCCAAAAAAACAACGGAAAATAAAAATATTCCTCCAGTTTTATGAAAATTGCGCATATAAAAAGGATAATATATAATTTGAAATTTGAAATTTATTATAGGAGATCAATAAATGGCTGAAAAAAAATCAACTGATGAAATTTTAAGGGAACAAAAAGTTTTTTATCCTTCTGAAGATTTTCAGAAAAAAGCATATGTTAAAAATTCTAAAGAATACGAAAAGCTTTACAACCAATCCCTTAATGATCCTGAAACATTCTGGGCAAATATGGCAGGTGAAATAACCTGGTTTAAAAAATGGGATAAAGTTTTGGAGGGCGATTTCACTAAAGGTGAAATGAAATGGTTTAAAGGCGCTAAATTAAATGTTTCGTATAATTGTCTTGACAGACATTTAGAAGGATTCCGTAAAAATAAAGCGGCTCTGATATGGGAAAGCGAGTCAGGGAAAAATAGAATTTTTACATATCAGGACCTTCATAGAAATGTATGCAGATTTGCTAATCTTTTAAAGAAAAAAGGTATAAAAAAGGAAGACCGTGTTGCATTTTATCTCCCAATGCTGCCTGAACTTGCAATTGGAATGCTGGCATGCACAAGAATAGGAGCATTGCACAGTGTTGTGTTCGGCGGATTCAGCGCAAATTCACTTAAAGACAGACTTAATGACTGCCAGGCAAAAGTCCTTATTACAGCGGATGGGAGCTTAAGAAACGGGAAGGTTATCCCTCTTAAACAGAATGCCGATATAGCAATGAGTGAAGCCTCATCAATAAAAACATGTCTTGTTGTGAATAGAACGCATACACATATCGATATGCAAAGCGGAAGGGACTCGTTTCTTGAGGAAGAACTGCATGCGGATGATATTTCAAATTTTTGCGGAGCGGAACCACTTGACGCAGAAGATCCCATGTTTATTCTTTACACAAGCGGCAGTACAGGAAAACCAAAAGGACTCCTGCATACAACAGGAGGATATCTGGTTTATGCCGCAAATACTTTCAAGTATATTTTTGATTATCATGAAGAGGACACTTTTTGGTGTACTGCGGATATTGGCTGGATAACAGGACATTCCTATATAGTTTATGGACCCCTTTCCTGCGGCGCCACAAGCATAATGTTTGAAGGTGTACCTACTTATCCCGCTCCTGACAGATTTTGGGAAATAATTGAAAAATATAAAATTAATATTTTTTATACAGCTCCGACTGCTATCCGTGCTCTTGCAAGAGAAGGAGATGCATGGACAAAAAAAAGAGATTTAAGCAGTCTGAGACTTTTGGGTTCGGTTGGTGAACCAATTAATCCCGAAGCATGGCTCTGGTACTACAAAAATATCGGGAATATGAAATGCCCTATTGTGGATACATAGTGGTAGACTGAAACAGGCGGAATAATTTTGTGTTCTCTGCCGGGGGCTCTTCCTCAAAAAACCGGATCCGCAGGACATCCTTTTTTTGGTATAAAAC
>JACQWU010000261.1 GCA_016209155.1 Candidatus Desantisiibacteriota bacterium
TGGGAATCCCTTATCAGACATTAATTTCAGCAATGATCCATCGTTATATTGAAGGTGAATTAGTAGATAGTAAGAATAGATAACAATAGCGCTGCTCCTGATAACATTCGATGACGCATCCATGAGATAGAAAGGGACAATAATGATATAGGGGTATCCTCCCGCGCAGAATCAATGAAATTATTCACAGTAATCGTAGAATTACAGCTGATACTGCTCTCCGTTTAGCAAGATACTTTAAAATGTCCCCCCAATTTTGGTTGGGTTTACAAATGGATTATGACCTTGATATTGAGGAAGATATTTTAGCATCGAGAATTGAAAAAGAAGTAAGTATTTATGAATTAGTTCATAAAATAGCATAATATTTGAATATATCGAACAGCAATGGAAAGAATTTCAAAAAAGGAAAAATTAAATGAACAAGATTCATAAAATAAAAAATATCAAAATAATCGGTGATAAATTAATGATAACGTTTTATAATGTTATTGACTCAATAAATAAAAATGGAATCCTACTGGATTTTGAGCATCCAAATAGAAAAAAATATCCTAATCAAAAGATACTTGTTATAAATATTGATATTAAATATTTAATTGGAAAGGATGAATAAAATGGATAGATATGAAATACAATATCTAAATAAAGAAGAAAAAGAATTAATGGAGGATATTAATAAAATTGATGTTAAAACATTAAAAAAGCCTTCGAAAAAAGAACAAATATTATTTAAGAAAGCAGCCAAGAATTTCGTTGCAAAAGAAACAAAAATGAATATTAGGATTGCTCCATATGAATTAAACAGAATTAAAGAAAGAGCCGGTAAAGAGGGTCTTAAATATTCTGCATTAATAAAAAGCGTAATGCATAAATATATTACCGGCCAATTAATAGAGAAAAGAAAAAAAATTGCATAACAAAATTAATAGTGCTTGCACCTGACAATAGCCATTGATGAGCCTGTTGCAGGTGGGCTACATAGACAATGAAACAACAAAACAAGGAGGGTGAGAAAATGTGTGAACCATTCAGAACTTTTATCCCGCAGAACAATGAAATTTCGGAGTTCGGCGAAATGGCAATAAATCAAATTGTAGATTTGCTGAGAAAGTATAAGACAAATCCGGAGGCAGTTTAATTCATCGCTGATATGCTGGAAGAATAAAAGTAAAATAATAAATAAAAAATGTTGTAAAATAATTATTTTTCTTTTAAAATCAACACATGCTAAAAAAAATAAAAAATAAAAAAACAACACAAATAGCTAAAGCAGTAAATTATGATCTTTCAGCGAACCCTACAGAATTTTATATATCAGAACAAACAGAGCCATATAATAACAACAGCAAACAAAAACCATTCATCGTTTCCTACGATAATCCTGAACATTCATTGAAACTTCTAAAAGGCGATTGCATAGAAATATTAAATCGCGCCAGAGAAAACAGCGTTGATATGATATTTGCCGATCCGCCATATTTCCTTTCAAATGGCGGCATTACATGCCATGCCGGTAAAATGGTTTCAGTAAATAAAGGTAAGTGGGATAAATCAAAAGGAATAAAAGAAAGCCATGAATTTAACCTTAAATGGCTCGAAGCCTGCCAGCGAGTATTAAAACCTAATGGAACTATCTGGGTTTCCGGAACAACTCATATAATTTATTCAATAGGTTATGCCATGCAGGAGCTTGGATATAAAATATTAAACGATATTATCTGGTATAAACGTAATGCCCCGCCAAATTTAGCATGCAGATATTTCACTCATTCAACTGAAATTGTTTTATGGGCGGCAAAAAATAAAGACAGCAAACACTATTTTGATTATCAATTAATGAAAAAAACAAATTACGGTAAACAAATGCGTAATTTTTGGCAATTTCAGGAAAATGAGGAAGAACAAAGACAAATTGATAATGCATGGCAAATATCTTCACCCCCTCCGGTTGAAAAACACTTTGGTAAACATCCTACACAAAAGCCTGTTGAGCTTTTAAAAAGGATAATTTTAGCTTCCACAAAAGAAAGGGATTTAGTTTTAGACCCATTTTGCGGAAGTTCAACAACCGGTGTTGCAGCAATCTCGTTGAATAGAAAATATGTTGGGATTGATAAGGAAGAAGATTATCTTGAACTTTCTAAAAAACGACTTGAAGAAGCTATAAATAAAAATGTTTTACTTGAAGTTGTGAGCAAACAAAATGTATAAAATGAAAAATATTTTGATTGAAAAAATAAATAAGTCATATTGGTGGCATGTACCACCTATGGATCCCCTTGCCTATCAAAAAAGGGGGAAATTTTTAGCTTCAACTTATCTTCAGGCAGAATTTTATGGGCGTCCGAATCGTTATCCGGAAAAAGTAAAAATATCAAATCCGGTTTTTGGATTTTCAGAACCTGAAATTTTAAAAATTCTTTTTGGGAAAGATGCAGAAACAAAAATATTAAAAGAAGCTATTATTAAGGATAATGTTTATAATAAAAAATGGTATGAGGAAAGAATTAATTTAGATGCGGAAATGTTTCAGAAAGCGAAGACATTAGGATATGATGCGATTGTGCTAATTTGCAAAAGTGGTAAAAAATCTTTAATACAAAATAGAAAACCAAGATCGATTGAGTTAAATTTGTTAAGGGTTTAAGAAATATGAAATATATTAATTTTTATGGTGATATTTTAAAATGCAAAAATCAAGATGATGTTTTTGATTACTTTATAGAACATTTGAAGCCTAGTATTTTACTTTGGTCATATTTTGTCAACTGGGAAAAGGTTTTTGAAAATACACGAAAAATTGAAATTGCACTTAATAATTTAAATTATTTGATCGGAAAAAAGAATTTTGACGATGAATTTAGATTTCTAGTTAAACAAAATCCTGAAATAGCAAAAGTTATTCCTGCTTTGGTTGTTCGCGATGGAGCTAATAGCACTAAATTTAAAATCCTAGTTGACTATAAAAAAAAAAAGCTAATCTACGATGATTATGATTTTAGTAAAGAGCATATCAACTCAGATGATATCGAAAAATATTTAAATTTTGTAAAAGAATCCGGACTAAAAGATTTAATTATATCCCAAAAAATAAAGAATCTTGTTGATTATATGATTGGTGTTGAAGCTGGGCTTGATAGTAATGGGAGAAAAAGTAGAAGCGGTAATTGCATGGAAGATATAGTTGATTTTTTTATCCGAGATATGTGTGAGAGAAAAAGGTTTAAATATTTAAAAGAAGCAAATACCGATAAAATTAAAGAAGAGTTGGGATACAATGTGCCAGCAGGGAAATCTTCAAGAAGATATGATTTTATTGTGGACAATGGAAGGGAATTAATTATATTTGAAACTAATTTTTATGGTGTTGGTGGATCAAAGTTGAAATCCACAGCTGGGGAATATCGGAATTTATTTGATGTATTAGCTGGTAAATATAAATTTGTTTGGATTACTGATGGTTTTGGATGGAAATCTACATCAAGACCATTAAGGGAAACATTTGATCATAATGAATATATTTTAAGTTTAGATATGCTAGAAAAAGGTATTCTAGAATATTTTATATAAAAATAATATTGAGGTTTTAAAGAAAAAGCGTTGATTTTTACGGTGCATAACCATCAACTAAAATAATAATTAAAACAATATAAAAAATAAAATGACATTAATCCTGCCCCTCAAGTAGTTTTAAGCAGATTCTTTCATGTGTTAGGTAATAATGAAAATGGAATGTTAAATTTAAAGATGACAAATCAGGGAAAAAAATATGCCTTATGCAATGTTTCATGAATATTTTAAAGAAATTGCAAAGAATGAGACTCGTTCATTTACAGTGTTTGATAATTCAAAGTTACCGGTTGGGAATTATGGACTTTTAGAGATGTATTGCGATGAACCCGGTTGTGATTGCAGAAGAGTTTTTCTCTCCGTGATATCATCCGTAACACAACAAGTCGAAGCAGTAATATGTTTTGGCTGGGAAAGCCGCGAATTCTATGTTAAATGGGCAAGAGATGACGATCCCCATATTATCAATGAATTAAAAGGGCCTGCTTTAAATTTATGTAGTCCACAATCAAACATAGCGCCGGCAATTCTCGATATTGTAAAAAATAATGTACTTTGTGATCAATCGTATATAAAAAGACTTCAAACTCATTATAAAATATTTAGAGAACGCATAGAAACAAAATCAAAAATCAAAAAAAAATGAAGAACCCTACAGCAGAAACCGCAGGGAAAATAAAAAACGGTAAAAAGCGGGACGTTGGTTCTTACGGTACATAATTATTAACTAAAATAATAATTAAAACAATAAAAAAAACAAAATGCCATTGATCTGACAATTCGAACTTTTAATAAGTAAATTAAATAATTATTGACAAAACATTACAATGTAGGTATATTGTAAACATGCCAAACATATCATTTGATTGGGATAAGGATAAGACACTTCAAATAAACATAAACATGGTATATCCTTTGAAGAAGCTCAAACAGTATTTGCTGATGAAAATGCATTGCTTCTCCATGACCCTGACCATTCACATGAAGAAGATAGATTTATACTTTTTGGTTTAAGCTCCAATCTTCGCATGTTGGTTGTTTTGCCATTGTTATCGAAGGAATGATGAAGTAATAAGAATTATATCTGTTCGGAAGGCAACTCGTTTAGAACAGAAACAATATTGGGAAAGGCAGTAAAACATGAGAAAAGAATACGATTTTTCAAAAGCTAAAAAAAATCCTTATGCCAGTCGTCTGAAACGACAAGTTACAATCAGGCTTGATGAGGAAACAATTAAGTATTTTAAAAAACTTTCGGAAGAAGCAGAAATACCATATCAAACCCTGATTAATCTTTATTTACGTGATTGCGCCGCTTCAAGCCGTAAGCTTTCTTTGCAATGGAAAGTGGCTTAGTAAATTAAAATGTCTAATCAATAAAACAGACGATGTATAGCTGCGTGGATTATTTCTGATCTAAAAAGGATCCGGATGTTCAATAAAATATTTGGATTAATTCTTATATTTTTATCTCTAAATATCTATATTATTGCTAATGATAAAATTCCTATCAATGAAAATAATTCTATCCTGTCCAGTGGATATACTTTTGAAGATGTTAAAAATTTAAAAAAACGATTAAACAAATCCAGAAATATTAATTCACCTAAAATAATTCATTTTACAACTCCCAAACATAATGTGATTACTGATAATGCATTTCAAGCTGTAAGTGGAATTGTTGAAGATCCTTCAATAGAAAACATTATTTTAATTGTTAATAAAAATTCGCGAAATATACCTGTAAAAAATGGTTGTTTTAGTGCCGGCATAGAATTGATGTATGGGAAAAATACAATTAAAGTAATTGCGCAGGATAAACAAAAAAATATATCTGTGGACAAAATTGAAATAATATATAAAACAAATAAACCCGGGCCTAAAGTATTAATAGAATATCCTTCGAAAAATGAAACCATAGATGTTTCAAACAGTTTAATAACCAGCTTAAAAGGAACAATAGATGATTTAAATATTTCTAATGGTAAATTGATGATAAATAATATCCCCTTCAATATTAAAATAAAAAATGGAAATATTAATACTAAAATAGTTCTTTTTTCAAAAATAAGCAATTTACAAGTTCAAGTTATTAACGCGGAAGGTATTATAGGAGTGAGTGATACTATTACAATTAAAACTTCAGAAATTAAAAAATATGATGCTATTATTATACTTAGCTGGGACACATCTTTTATAGATTTGGATTTAGTTTTAAATTTTGGGAGCGAAAAAAAACAATCTATTTCATCTAAAAATCCAAATGGTTTATCCGGAGCTAAAATTCAATCGGAAAATAATGATGGAGATGGGCTTGAGGTTATAACCTTAAATGATGCTTCTCCCTGATTATATAGTGTTTATGTTGATTATCCTTCAGTAAATAGTAATAAATATGTAGATGCAAGTGTAACAATAATTTTTCCTGACGATTATATACACTCTACAATATTCGGTCCGAAAAAAATTAAAACAGGAGAATCCTGGGCAGTTACTTTTATAGGTATGCCCGAGAAAAGAGTTTACAGAATTGAATAAAAAACGTTGGTTCTTACGGTGCATAACTATTAACTAAAATAATAACTAAAACAATATAAAAAACAAAATATCATTAATCTGACCCTTACGTGGTTTTAGGCAGATTCTTTCATGTGTTAGGTAATAATGAAAATTAAATGTTAAATTTAAAGATGACAAATCAGGAAAAAATATGCCTTATGCAATGTTTCATGAATATTTAAAAGAAATTGCAAAGAGAGAGACTCGTTCATTTACGGTATTTGATAATTTAAAGTTAGCGGTTGGGAATTATGGGCTTTTAGAGATGTATTGCGATGAAACCGGAACAATCAACAACTTTAATTTATTGTTATTCGCTTAACCTTACCATTTCCCCAAATGGCAAGAGGGCGGCCACTTTTTTTGTGTTTTATTATAACTTCTTTTATAGCTTCCTTAAATGCAAGTTCTGCTTTATCATGTAATGATATTTTCTTTTTCATATTATTACTCCAAATTTGTTTAATATTTTATCAAATAATAATTTGTCAATAATGTCCATATCACCATTTTTTTTTGCAATTAATTTAGGTTCTATCCCGGCATTATTGAACAATATCCATGAATCTGATAAAGGTTTATAGATTTTAAAAAAATTAGAAATGCTTCTTTCGAAACGACGTATTATATCCTGAGTAGGAACATTATGTCCACCTTCAGCTACTCTGTCTTTAATTCGGGCAATTGCCAGTTCCGAAGTTGGAATCCATAAGAAAAAAATATGTAATTTGTATCCTTAATCTGTTCTATAACAATTTTCCCTGCTTTGATTGCTGCTTGCTGCGGAGAAAATGGAGATAAACCCAGAGCAATAAGATCCGCATTTACAAAATGAGGACATTTTATGTATTCAGGTAAAAATTTCATCGCAAATGTCGTTTTACCTGATCCATTTGGACCTGCGATTATATAAGCATTTTTGTTATTCATTATATTTATTTAAAGTCTCAATATGACTATACTATTAGAGATTTAATTCAAAATATTGAATACTATTTATATTACCAAACACTATATATAAAGTGCAAGAGAAAAATGTCGTTCATTTTTTTATTACATCTTGACAATCGTCTAATATTCGTCTATAATACGCTTATGAAAAATAGCACTGTTCCGTTTAATCCATTGTATTCAATAACCCCAAATCTGCTTGATTCAATAAAACGGATATCCGCGCAAATAGCATTGTTAAACACACGGCGGTTTCCGAAAATAATCATGGCAGAATTTGAAAGGCATGCGCGGGAAATTTCTGCTTTTTCTTCCACAAGCATTGAAGGAAATCCGCTTCCATTAACTGAAGTAAGACGAATTCTTAAAAATCTGCCGCATAATATTACAAACAGCCAAAAAGAAGTTGCGAATTATAATGATGCGCTTGTCATGCTTAATAGGCAACTTACAACACATCAAAATTTATCACTAAATCTGCCGTTAATTCTGGAGATTCATAAAATTATTATGAAGGATTTACTTATCAAAAGTAAGTGCGGCATATTGCGCAAAGAACCGGTATTTGTGAATGACCCGCGTTTACAAAAAACTATATATTGGCCGCCGGATCATGAGGATGTCCTTAATCTTATGGACGAACTTACCGGTTATATCAAGCAAAACGTGTCAAAGCTTGATCCTATAATACTTGCCGGTATTTTTCACAAACAGTTTGTGGTGATTCATCCCTTTATTGACGGGAATGGAAGAACTGTGCGGCTTTTGGTAAAAGTACTTTTAGCAGGGATGGGGCTGGATACCTTTAATTTGTTCAGTTTTGAGAATTATTATAACAGAAATGTAACTCGCTATTTTCAAAATGTCGGGGTAAAAGGGAATTATTACGATATTGCAAATACTCTGGATTTCACAGCATGGCTGGAATATTTTGCCGAAGGGATTTTAGACGAACTATATAGAATCTCGAAGGAGCTCGATATTGCTGTTATTGAACCATCAACCGAGCTGAAAGAATATCATAAAGCCATGCTTGCGTATATTGACAAAAAAGGATTTATTACAGACAGGGAGTATACCCTGGTTACCAGCCGTGCCAGACCAACCCGGGCACTCGATTTTAATAAAATGATAACTCTGGGATATATTGAACGCCTTGGCAAAGGGAAGGCAACCTACTATAAGCTTAAAAAAGATAAAGGATAAATTATGAAATCGAACAGTAAGCATTGGGATACAATATTTTCTAATACAGAGGATTCAAAATTAGGGTGGTATGAAAAAAACGCATCACAAACATTTGAATTATTAAATCAAATTCCTGATTGGAAGAAGTCTACAATATTTTTACCCGGTGCCGGAACTTCAGTTTTGATAGATGAGCTTTTGTCAGCGGGTGCAAAATTAGTTCTTAATGATATTAGTATTGAGGCTCTAAACAAGGTTAAAGACAGGTTATCTGAAAAGAGTGAAAAAATTGTCTGGCTTTGTCAGGATATATCACAACCGGTAAAAAGTACATTGCCGGGGGTTGATATTTGGATTGATAGAGCGGTTTTGCATTTTTTAACTGATGAAGATGATATCGGCGGATATTTTGAAAATGTAAAATCAATATTAAAAACAGGCGGCTATGCAGTATTTGCGGAATTTTCAAAAACAGGAGCGCCAAAATGCGCAGGGCTGACTCTTCACAGGTATTCAATAGAAGAATTATCAGAAAAACTAGGATCGTCATTCAAACTTATTGTACATTTTGAATATACATACACAAATCCGAGTGGTGGCCCAAGGCCGTACATTTATGCTTTATTTAAAAAAGAATCGCAGAAGTAGCGGGCGAATTACGATTCGCCATTTTGATTAATATAAAATAGCACACACCCGGATGCTGAGGTTGTTGAGGTTTACTTGACAGGTTTCTATAATCATAGTATCTTTGGAATTATGCTGACATGGATATTTTATAAATTATATAAAAAATTATATTTAGTACAACTCTTTATTTTTTTACTGATTACTATTTTGGGAATTCAAAGCGCCTCGGCGCTGGTACCGGAAGATATTCTGGTGGTTTATAACCAAAATCAATCCGCAAGCTTTGATGTGGCTAAGTATTATATTAGTAAAAGAAAGGTACCTGCCGGCAATCTTTTGGGTCTTAATATTCCTGATTCTGAATATATTTCCTGCGAAGAATTTGAAAAGCATTTACCGATTATTCAGAAAGCGGTGAGTGCTTTAAAAAAAAATAATCATAATCCGGTAATTCTCCTTGTGTATGGTATTCCTATAAAAATCGGACCTCTCACTATAAAAAGAAATAACCAGCAGAAAGAACTGATAGAACAAAAAATTAAGGAACAAAAATATCTTGTAGCAAGGCTGACAAATCAACTTAACAAATTGATGGGGATATCCTTAATTATTCCCGATAGCTTAAATGAAACTGACCCAACAGATAAAAGTTCAGCGGCTCTTGACAGTGAACTGACTCTTTTGTTTGCTGAATCCTATTCAAAAGCCAAATGGCTGCCAAATCCCTTCTTAAAACAATTTGATAATTTCTTAGGAATAGATCATATACGTGAAACTACAATTAAAGTCTGCCGATTGGATGCATCCACACCGCAGTTGTCTAAACGGATAGTTGATGACGCTATCTGGACAGAAAATAACGGGTTAAAAGGCACTTTTTATATTGATGCACGCGGTCTCAGTACAGAAAAAAAGGAAGATGCTTATGGTCAATATGACGAGCACTTACGAAAACTTTATGATTTAATTAAGAAAAAAAGTTTAATACCTGTAGTCCTTGATAACAAACCGGCGCTGTTTCCTGAAAATTCCTGTCCGGATGCGGCTCTTTATTGCGGCTGGTATTCATTGGGCAAATATATAGATTCTTTTAAATGGCAAAGAG
>JACQWU010000262.1:0-13269 GCA_016209155.1 Candidatus Desantisiibacteriota bacterium
AGAATGAACACCCGGTATTGGGAACGGAAAGCTCTATCCATCCATAGACATCGGCAAGGCCAAGTGTCGGATCAAAAGTAAATTCGCCTCCCGAGTTTTCTTTATAGAATGCACTCATTGATCGGTCACCGGTAAATAACACCTCAGAAGCGCCTTCTCTCGTGATTGGCATACCGCGATTATTGGTAAAATTAAATAAAATTACTAAAGGTGCTGAAGCAGCAGTACTGGTGAAGCTGGAATCGTTTAATCCGCTTTCAAGTGTTAAAGACCGCATAGGAGTTGCCATGATTGAGGATGCGGAGAAAAAAGGATTAATAACAAAGGAAACAATAATTATTGAACCAACCAGCGGTAATACCGGAGTTGCTCTGGCATTTGTAGCAGCAGCGAGAGGTTATAAGCTCATTCTGACTATGCCTGATACTATGAGCCTTGAACGCAGACATCTGCTTAAAATTTTTGGGGCTGAACTTGTTTTGACCGAGGGAGCCAGGGGTATGAAGGGAGCTGTAGAAAAAGCTGAAGAGCTTGTTAAATCAACTCCTAACAGTTTTATGCCGCAGCAGTTTAATAATCCTTCCAATCCGGAGATACATCGCAAGACCACTGCGGAAGAAATATGGAATGATACAGACGGGAAGGTGGATATTCTGGTTTCAGGAGTAGGTACCGGCGGTACGATTACAGGTATTTCAGAAATAATTAAAAAAAGAAAACCGGGATTTAAAGCGATTGCTGTTGAACCTGAGACTTCACCTGTTTTGTCAGGCGGCAATGCAGGGCCGCATAAAATACAGGGAATAGGCGCGGGTTTTATTCCTCAGGTTTTAAATAGAAACATTATTGATGAAATTATCCGTGTTACAAATGAAAATGCGGGTGAAGTTGCACGTCAGCTTGCCAGACAAGAAGGAATCCTTGCGGGAATTTCAAGCGGAGCGGCTTTATGGGCGGCGCTTGAGGTTGCCGGGAGAAAAGAAAACAAAGGTAAGTCTATTGTTGTTATTCTTCCGGATACAGGGGAAAGATATCTTACAACCTGGCTTTTTCAAGAGGCTAATACATGACCAAGGGGAAAGTACCAGTTCAAAATAACAGTATTGGGCAAGCAGAGACACAATATTTCAGTTTTGATGAGTTACTGCTGGAAAATGGGGAAAAGTTCGGGCCTGTGACGCTTGCTTATGAAACATATGGTATTTTGAATGATGATAAATCAAATAGCATTTTAATTTTGCATGCTCTTTCAGGTGATGCTCATGCGGCAGGTTTTCATAAAGGGGAGATAAGTCCGGGCTGGTGGGATTCTATGATCGGCCCGGGGAAAGCTTTTGATACTGACAAATATTATATTATTTGTTCCAATATTTTAGGCGGATGCAGGGGGTCAACAGGTCCTTCAAGTATTAATCCTAAAACAAATAAGCCTTATGCACTTGATTTTCCTATTATTACAATAGGGGATATGGTTAATGCTCAAAAACATCTTATTGATTATCTCGGTATTGAAAAATTATTAACTGTGGTAGGCGGATCACTTGGTGGAATGCAGGCTTTAGCATGGCTGATTAAGTATCCAAAACGGATCAAAAGTGCAATACCTATTGCTACGGCAGTGAGGCATTCTCCACAGCAGATAGCATTTAATGAAGTGGGCAGGCAGGCTATTATGGCTGATACTCATTGGAAATCAGGAAATTATTATGAAGGGCCAATACCGTCCAGAGGTCTTGCGCTCGCCAGGATGATTGGACATATAACATATATGAGCGATACATCTATGGCCAAAAAATTCGGACGGCAGAAAAACAGTAATGTGGAGGATACAAAATTTACGGCTGACTTTAAAGTTGAAGGGTATTTACATTACAGGGGAGACAATTTTGTAAAAAGATTTGATGCAAATTCATATCTTTATATTACTAAGGCTATGGATAATTTTGATGCTTCAGGAGGCAGAATGCTGGAGGATGTTCTAAGAGGATTAGAGGTGAAAGTTTTAGTTATTGCTTTTAAATCCGATTGGTTATATCCTGCATATCAGTCAAAGGAAATTGTTAAGGCATGCAAGTTATCAGGGATAGAAGCAACTTACTGCGAGGTGGATTCAACATACGGGCATGATGCTTTTCTCCTTGAAATAGCGGAAGAGACACATTTAGTTATGCATTTTTTGAAAAAAGTATTTCACAATTACGAGGTAACAGGTATATATGAAATATGAAGATATAAGACTTGATCATCAAATAATAATAGAATTGGCAAAACCAAATTCGACTGTTCTTGATCTTGGATGCGGAACAGGGGAGCTTTTATATGTTTTGATTAAAGAAAAAAATGCGCGCTGTCAGGGTATTGAGATAGATGAACAGGCAATATATAAGTGTGTTGCTAAAGGATTAACTGTTTTCCACGGAGATATTGATACAGGGCTTGCTGAATATAAAGATAAGTCATTTGATTATGTAATATTAAATCAAAGCCTTCAGCAGGTTCAGCATATAGATGCGGTTGTAAAAGATGCTCTTCGTGTCGGGAAAAAGGTTATTGTGGGGTTCCCGAATTTTGCTTATTACAGGGCAAGATTTCAGATATTTTTTAAAGGAAAGACTCCTGTAACAGATTCCCTGCCTTACGAATGGTACTCATCTCCCAATCTTCATTTTTTAAGTATCTTTGATTTTATCACTTATTGCCGCGTGAATAAAATAAATATTGAGGAGAGTATGTTTATAAGTGAAAAAAAACGTGTGACTCTACTGCCAAATTTACTTGCACAGGTGGGTATATTTGTGATATCAGTATAGCTTAGACTGAAGGCCGACTGGGATGAGAGATGTCTTTGACGATGGACGAAGGACGACCATTCGCTTCGCTCATTAGGACGAGGGACGAATTTGATGAGGGACGAAAAAATAAAAAACTGATTGAAATGGGATTGATATGCGCATTAAGTTATGGTTATAATATCCTTCAACCTTCAGACTAAATACCTATTTAGGTGAATAGACTGAAGTAGGGCAAGGCTTTAGCCTTGCTTTTTATTGTTTTTTATTGCTTTTCAGCAAGCCTTAAGGCTTGCCCTACATGAATAAACAATAAATATTTTAAAATATAATTAAGGAATAATAATGTTTAGTAGAATAAAAGAAGATATTCAATCAATATTTGAAAAAGATCCTGCAGCGAGAAATATTGTGGAGGTTCTTTTTTGTTATCCGGGGCTGCATGCTATATGGTTTCACAGGATAACGCATTTTTTATATAATCATGAATATTTTACAATTGCCAGAATGATTTCTCATATTGCCCGTTTTTTGACAGGAATAGAAATTCACCCCGACATTGGGGAAAAATGTGGTAGTCGGATCAAATGCATGTATCCTTGGTGCAATTACTATCGGGGATAATGTTAAAATCGGTTCGAATTCAGTGGTTATCAAACCTGTTCCGGCTAATGCGACAATTGTCGGTGTTCCGGGAAGAATTATTGAAAGTCTAAAAGCGCATCCGCTGGATCTGGATCATGGAGTTTTACCTGATCCGGTTGCGGATGTTTTTAAAATAATAATAAAAACTCAGGAAGAAATGGCAGGCAGAATTAAACAACTGGAAAAAGAACACAATATTTTTTCTCCGGATATATTGGTTGATTACAAAAAGAAAACACATGTCTGGACAGACGGGGGCGGGATTTAAGAGCGAACACAACAAGCATTGCCAGCATAAGTGTATGCATCCAGACCACATATCATAACCATTACTCTGGGTACGGTACGATCTTCCCCGTCTACGTTTAGCACCATCGTAGTCCTTTTGAAAACCTATTTTTGCTGGCTTTTATAAAATTGTCTTCCTGTCACTCCTGAATTTAAATCATATACCATATTTTTTTTAATATGACTTGTTTCATATATCATTAAGGTGTCATAAATTCTTAATTTATATTCATAGTTAATTGTAGTATCTAAGCCTGTATATAGAATTCTATATTTACCGGCCGGTATTCCATAAAAAGCATAGCTCAAATTTTTGTCAGGTATTGAAATAATTTTTGTTGCATTATTTGATGACCACAATTCAACTGTACTATTGATTAGCTTTAGTCTTTTATTTGAATCATTTCCTGTTTTATCTATTAGTGCACCGTATAAACTTGGTTTTTTTTGAGATTCTTTTACAAATATTTTAATTCCCTTAACTTTTTCAGCATTTTTTATTTTGATTGGCTGGTCATCTAAATAAAAGTGCCCTCTAAATGAAATTGCCAGCCGCCATGAATCATAATCTTCTAATTTTTCATAAGTGAATTTAGTTTTATTTAATATCCGGTAATTAAAATCCCCGCTTATATATTGCCCTTTTTCTTTATACGGGATTACAAAAAAATCATTTAATAACGTCTTGCCATCTATGTCATAAACTGTTCCTTCAATACTGCCCAGCCTATTAATTTTAAAATTTACATCAACAAAATCATGACCTTTTAAATCTAAGTTTTTATCCCTTTCTCCTTGGGCATAATTAAAAATAATATCATTTTTATCCCATAAGGATAGCTTATAGTTTCCTGATGGAGCATTTTTAATAAAATATTCTCCGTTTTTATTTGTTACTGCCTCACATTTTCTTAGTTTATATGTATTTACCCCTTTTAAATTAGTTAAAATAACAGTGATACCTTCAATCCCTTGATTTGTTTTTTCATCATAAACCCTACCGGAAATATTGCAATTGCCAAAATCTATTTTGTTTTTAAAAGTTAACGGGAATGTTGGTTCTCTATTATCAATAATGGATTTAATATCTTCTATACACTCTTTTAAGGGGACATAAATTTGATCATGATAATAATCATCATCCTTTTCATACCACTCAACAAAACCATTTGTTATAGGCCTCGAACAGTTTTCATAATTAATACCTATAAGATGGCCACTGTCATATTGTAAAAAAACTATAGCTTCACCGGGTTTGAAATTACATTGTCCGCAAATATATGTCTCTTCTCCGTATAAAAAAATATCTTTAGGCAGTTTCCCTTTGAGTACTTCCTTTACTTCAGCAGTTGATTTTTCTAAATAATAAACGTGGTTTACTTTATTCCCCTTCCATTTGGTATTCTCAACTTTATTAATTTTTATGATTGCAATAATGTCTGAAAATCTGATCAGATCCTTTTTTTGACAATACGAAAAGGATGCATATCCTTGATTAGCTAAAATTAAAATAAATAAAAGAATATATTTGCTTTTCATTTTTCACTCCTTTTTTTCTATAATATAATACTATATCCTCCCAAATTTTATTCCAAGTGCAGTAAAAACCGCGCACCGTCATTTTTTTTTCATAAAAGGAAGACACCGTTCGATCAACTGACCGGTGTGATAAATTTCATCCAGTAAAAACCGTTTAAAATTCAGCACGGTTTTATAATCAATGTTATGCTCTGATATTACGTGAAGTATCGGTATTAACCTTATCATCATTGGATGATTCACGACGGAGGTTATAATGTTTTTTTACAAAGTTATCGAATCAAACTCATGTGTACCTGGCGGGATTTAATAATCAGTTTTATATCGTAATCCCCTGAGATTCAAAATATTTTACAATAGCCGGTTTTCGTTCCTTTTTGGCTTTTTGATAGGGTGTTAAACCATCTTTACCATGTATATCTGCTTTAGCGCCATGCTCAAGTAAAATTTTTACAGCGTCTAAATTATTTGCCCAAACCGCATCATGCAACGGTGTATAACCGTTTTGCGGGCCCACAGCATTTACATTAAAATTGTGCTCAATAAGTAATGTGAGGATTTATATATTATACTCTTACCAAACATATACAACATTTTTAATTCCTGTTTGGCTGGCACAATTTTTACATGGATACAGTTTTGTGATCGTTTTAGTCATATCTGAATTATTATATTCATATTTTCCAGTTCCCATTTGCTCAGCTTCAAAGGTGTTTACCATGACCGGTTGAAACCATTTTGTTATTATATTGCCTTCCTCATCTAAACATAAATACATAGGATTTAATGGATCTCCGTTTGAATTATAATTTGTTGTATGAATTATTTTATTAGATTTAATATCAATTGTTTCCATTGAAACAATATTTCCATCGATATACTTAAACACGTTTTTTGCTATAAGCTCCCCTTTTATATTTTTTAAGCTGCGAAACACAGGCTGTCCAAAAGAATCATAAGCTATAATTTCCGTTATAAACTGATCCTTAACTTTTTTTTCTTTGCTAATATTTTTTTCATCTAAAACCGGTTTTGATTTTTTATTTAATTCTTCATGGTGTTTGCTGCATGAAAAGTTTATGATTGTTAAACTTACAATTATTAAAAAATATGATATTTTCAATTCTAATTCTCCCTGACAATTTAGTGTCAATGCCATTGTGGGTGGAGGGGGTTTGGGTGGGACATATGATCCCCAAACCCCTACTATAATTATTTTAATTTAAATTTTTCTTTTTGCTTTCGTTCCGCCTTACTCAATAGGCGGAAGTGTACTCATCAGATCCCATATCATAACCAGTACCATTGGGACGATCTTCACCGTCTATATCATCAGATGGAGCGCCTGCATCAGTACCCTGATCAATGCAGGGTGAGTTTGAATTTAGATGATAGTCTCCTAACGCAGTTGGAGCTTCAGAAGCTGGTTGCGGGTCTACAAAATAAATATTTGCAAAATCTTCATTTTCATTTCCTGCCCACCCTCCCTCAACATTAGAGTAGTTAACAGTAATGAAACCCCGATAGCCTCTATAGATCCCGGACTGCAAAGCATATGTAATAAGTAGACAATTTTTAGGGTAAAAGTACAAGAGAAGAAATTTTTTTTGGTTTTATTGTTGAAAAGTGTCGTCTATCAGTCGTTAAAATATGATTTATGTTTAAACGTTCTGCAATTGAAATTGTAGATGCGTCTACAAAACCTATATTTATATCGGTATATTGTTTTATTAATTCATTCGATCGCTTTAAATCTTGAATTAAAATATTTTCATATTTTAGTTCACCATCAACAATTGATTGTACAAACTTTTGCTCAGCATTGACTCCAAGATATTTATTTATTAAATAGACAGTTTCGACCATAACTGAGGAAGACACAAGTAGCATTACTCTTTTATTATTTGAAATATAATTTATCATTTTTTCATGCCATGCATCATCTCCGTCTGCCATAGCATAAAGAGCGCCGGTATCAGCTATAATTAAATTCAATTTTTTCTCCAAAGTAATTCTTTATATTTTTCAGAAATATCTTTTTTCCCGCTCTTACCAGCATTAATAAATGAAATTTTTTTCTTCGATTTATATCTATCATTAATAAATTTTTCCAGTGCCTGTCTAATAATTTCAGATATAGTTAAATTTTCTTCTTGAGCTATATGTTTTATGTTTGTGAAAATTTTTTCTTCAGTAAAAATTGTTGTTCTTTTCATAGGGAAAACCTCCTGTTAACATACAACATACATCATATGTTATGATAAAAAAAATGTCAATAAAATATTTTAAGTCGAATATAAACAGTTTCTAAATATCCTGAAACAAGCCGGCCGTATGTTTGATATTCACTGATAAAAAATCATTATCATTTATTATTACATACACCACTGGGAAATATTTCATATGTTTCAGTATTCAGGCAATATAAACAGGCTGAGAAAGCAATCAGCAAGAAAGAAAAAAGGGTGCTATAAGGATTTATAGATGGATTGCTAACACACTTACACTTAAGTTACAAGTATAAGACCCCATGACCGTTTGGAGTTTTGCCTGACCCTGTTGCAGATGTTTTTAAAATTATAATAAAAACTCAGGAAGAAATGGCAGGTAGAATTAAACAGTTGGAAAAAGAGCATAATATTTTTTCTCCCGATATATTAGTTGATTACAAAAAGAAAACACAGGTCTGGGCTGACAGGGGGCGGGATTTAAGCTTCGTTTTATACTGTAATCCCCTGAGATTCAAAATATTTTACAATAGCCGGTTTTCTCTCCTTTTTGGCTTTTTGGTAAGGTGTTAATCCATCTTTGCCATGTACATCTGTTCGAGCGCCATGCTCAAGTAAAATTTTTATGGCGTCTAAATTATTTGCCCAAACCGCATCATGCAATGGCGTATAGCCGTTTTGCGGTCCCACAGCATTTACATTAAAATTATGCTCAATAAGTAATGAAATGATCAGCATATTATTTTGAAACATTGCCGCATGTAAAGCTGTGCCTCCTGAAGAATCACGTGCATCAGGATCAGGGTGAGTTTTTAGAATACGTTCAACTTCGGCAATATTACCGTTATATGCTGCTTTATGTAATTCATCACGTTTTCCCATGATTTCTCTCCTTTTTAGTAGTAGAAAAATAACCTCATTGCGAATATTCCGATTTTATCAACCATAATTCTATAATCCTGTTTTTTTGATGTCAAGTTAATTATGACAACCACAAAACCTATTTTCCATATTGACATAATTACACAAGAATAGTATACTGCTTTAGCACTTTAGTAGTAAATATGTTCTTTATAACTTAATATGAAAGGAGGTATAATGATGAACAAAATGAAATTAATGGGAATTTTTGTAATAATAGCCGTTTTCGGTATCTTCTCTAAAACAGCTATTGCTAGACCTTCAACCAATGATTACGGTGATTTGCCTGATAGCTATAAAACTTTAATGTCATCAGATGGGGCAAGACATAGTAACGGTACCTATGAATGGTTTGGTGAAATGTCCCCTGATTATGATTTTGATGGTCAACCAAATTTTGATGCGACCGGTGATAACATAAATGGTGTAAACGACGAAGATGGAGTTAAGTTTTATAATAGTTATGTAGATATTTTAGTCAGCGTTAGTGATTGGCGCAGCGGAAGATATAGCTCACAAGGATTACTGTATGTCGACGGCTGGTTTGACTGGAACAATGATGGTGATTTTAGTGAAGTAGATGAGCATCAAATAAGTTTTACAGCAAACCCAACCGCCTGGGGACAAAATTCCGCGGTTTATAGAGAATATGTTCATTATGACGAGGATTACAGCAGTAGATTTAGAGTAAGCTATAATGAAGGGGCTAATAATTACTTCGGAGCTAAATCATGGGGTGAAGTGGAGGATTACAAAACAGAAGTTCCGCCGGTTCCAGAACCATCGACATTACTACTTTTAGGTTGCGGCGTTTTGGGATTATTCGGAGCACACAAAAGAAAATAAAAAAAGATGGTTTTTAAATTTGCTCAAAATATTTCTTTAAATCCTCTGAATTATTGGAGGCCTTGGTTGGATATCGTGCCTATCATTCCCATCATTGCTCCCGTGCGACATAAGCTATTGGGACATTTCTGAGAACATGGAATGGAATTTCCAGCTGAAGCATGCCCGAATCCCACAAAAGCGACTGAGCCAACGTGATTGTATCAGTAGGTTGACCAGTATCTGTGGTAAACGATCTTGCAGGTGCATAGTCCCCATAGTCGATAAACATCTTTTTATGTGGTTTGTTTTGACTTACGAAAAATGGTTGTATAGAAGCAGGCAAGGAAGAGGTTTATAAAGCGCATATGCGCAATAACTGGCTCTTCCCAATCCCCAAGAGACTTCGATAGAGAAATCGAGCCGGGCACCGCTCAAAGTCGAAGACAAAAACCCTTGTCTCGAGGCTATTAACCGCATACCACAGGCCATCTGGCAAGAGAATGCTGCCACGTTTATTGTGGTTGACGTCGGTTCAGCGCCTAGGGTTCCTTAATTAGAGAACGGTTTGAAACCGTTTCCTACCCTACATAAGGATTAACTATTAATCCATCAAAATGTTGAAAAAGCGAGGCCTAAGCCTCGCACTACATTAAAAAGCAAATAAATATGTAGTGTTATGTCGTGGGATTGTCTAAAAGTTGTCATTGCGCATCCCCAATCAGGTTTGGGGCAGGCTTAGATGCGGAATCCAGAAAAAGCGGGACAGGTTTAAACTGACTGACGTCAAATAATCCTTTGTCGCTGAGTTTTAAACGGGGAATAACTAAAAGTGCCATGAACGACATTGTCATATATGGTGATTTTAATTTGGATCCCAGGTTTTTTTTGGCTATTTGATCAATTTTTTGATATTGTTCAGCCACCTGATAGCCATCATCCTCACTCATAAGTCCTGCAACAGGCAAAGGGACAACAAATTTTTCATATTTACCGGATGATGGTTCAGGGTAAACAGCGGCAAGACCACCTTTATTCTCAATTAAAAGATTTACAGCTTCTGTAATTGCCTTGTCATTAGTGCCGATTGCAACTATATTATGTGAATCATGAGCTACTGAGCCGGCAATTGCTCCGTTTTTTATTCCAAAGCCTTTTATAAACCCGATAGCTGGAACGGCTGAGGGTGCATATCTATTTAGAACAATTATTTTAAGTATATCTTTTTCAATATTTGAAATTGCGTTTCCATCAGAATCAACTTTAACTTCTGTGGAATCACTTTCTGTTAAAATTGATCCGTCAATTGCAACAATGGTTTTAATTATTGATTTTGAATCAGGTGATTTCAATGTAAATGCTTTAACTTCTTTTAATGATGTAATTTTAAAATTATTTTGCGGGGCCTCTTTTTTTACGTTATTAATTAATGTTTTCCCGTTTTCCGCAACCTTTTGACCTTCAATAAAAGTTGCTAATATTTGAAAATCATTTAAATTATTAACAATAATAAAATCAGCGCTGTCTCCCTCCTGAAGCAGTCCTACATTAAGTTTATAGTGCTTGACAGGAATATATGTTGCCTCTCTTATTACTGTAATAGCATCATACCCTTTTTTTAAGGAGCGTTTAATTAATTCATCAATATGTCCTTTGACAAGATCATCAGGATGTTTGTCATCACTGCCAAACATAACCATGTCAGGATAAGCCGGTATGAGAGGGGAAAGAGCTTCAAAGTTTTTGGCGGCAGAGCCTTCTCTTATAATGATTTTCATGCCGAGTTTAATTTTTTCTTCACCTTCCGCAAAAGAAGTTGCTTCATGATCTGTTGTGATTCCGGCATTTATGTACTTTTCCAGATCTTTACCTGTTACAAGTGGAGCGTGTCCGTCAACAGGTAAGCCGCGATCTTTTGCCGCTTTTATTTTTGCCATAACATCTTTGTCATTAAATAATACTCCGGGATAATTCATCATTTCAGCCAGATATTTAATATTTTTATTATCAAGCAGGTTTTCAATCTCTTTTACTCCGAGAGTGTCTCCGGAAGTTTCGAAAGCTGTAGCCGGCACACATGGCGGAGCTCCAAAGTAAAATTTATAAGGGACTGTTTCGCCATTTTTAATCATATAGTTAATGCCCTCTATACCCAAAACATTAGCAATTTCATGCGGGTCAGATACTGTGGCAACATTTCCATGGGGGGCGGAGAGCCTCGCAAATTCCGAAGGTATCAGCATGGAGCTTTCAATATGAACATGGGCATCAACTAATCCGGGCATAATATATTTTTCTCCGGTTTTTACAGTACCCAGTTCACTGACTTTACTTATTTTATTATCTTTAACAATTACTTCACCGTAAAATATACGTTTTGCGTTTACATCAATAATATTTCCTTCAAATTTGTTTTCGGCATAAGAAAGTGTTAGAAAAGAAAAAAATAGTGTCACAATAACGATAAAATTCAGTGATTTTTTCATAAAACCTCCATAGTTAATATGTTAACAGGTAAAATAATCCATATAAATATAAATTGTCAAGAGCTTTATTTTATGTATTTTATATAATTTTATATAATAATTAAAATTTGAAATTGACTTAAAAATTGATCATGTTAAAATGCTTGTATATAAAAATTCAATGATAATTGAAAGGAATAAATTTATGGAAAACACAAATACAAATAAATTAGCTGTTCTTATTGATGCGGATAATGCCCAGCCGAGTATTGTTGACGGTTTGCTGGCTGAGATAGCAAATTACGGAGTGGCCAGTGTCAAAAGAATTTATGGCGACTGGACAGCGACCGGCTTGAAAGGATGGAAAGATGTTCTGCTGCAATATTCAATTCAACCAATGCAGCAATTTGCATACACAAAAGGAAAAAACGCCACTGACAGCGCATTGATTATTGATGCAATGGATTTATTGTATACTAACAATTTTAATGGTTTCTGTATAGTATCGAGTGATAGTGATTTTACCAAGCTGGCATCAAGAATCAGAGAGTCCGGATTATTGGTGTATGGTTTTGGAGAGCAAAAAACGCCTTCCGCTTTTGTTTCGGCTTGTGACAAATTTATTTACACTGAGGTTCTTCGTGCAAAGAGCGATGATAGTGAGATTATCAAAAAATCCAGCAGTGAACTGAAGCAGGATACAAAGCTGGTAAGTTTGCTGCGTAATGCGGTTGAATCATCCTCCGATGAAAGCGGGTGGGCTCATCTTGCGCCTGTGGGAAGTAATATCGCGAAACAATCACCTGATTTTGACCCGCGCAATTACGGGTATTCAAAGCTGGGAGAGCTGGTTTACGCAATAAAACTTTTTGACATAGAAGAAAGACAGATAGGCGACACCAACTCAAAAGCCCTTTACGTTCGTGACAGACGTCACAAGGACTAAAGAATCCTTTTTAAGAAATTAAGATGATTTTTATACGGAGGGTAACGAAGTTTAAGGTCGAACGCAAAACCCTTTTTCAAAATACTTCTTTTGTGCGAAAACGTATCGAAGCTTGCTTTGCCGTGATAACATCCGATTCCGCTTTCTCCAACGCCGCCAAAAGGCATGGTTACAGTAGGTTGATGAAGAATCACATCGTTTATGCACCCGCCGCCGGATGAGGTCTCACTGAGCACCAACTTTTGTTTCTTTTTGTCTCTTGAAAAAAAATATAATGCCAGAGGTTTTGGCCTCTCATTTACTATCTTAATCGCATCCCGGAGATTATCATACTCAATAACCGGAAGTATCGGGCCGAATATCTCTTCCTGCATGATGGCAGAGTGCGGAGATACTTCATCAATTACTGTTGGGGATATATAGAGGCTTTCAGGTTCTGTTTGTCCGCCGACTATTATTCTTCCATGATTAAGAAGCCTGTGTAATCGGTCAAAATGCGTCTTATTAATAATCCGTCCATAGTCAGGGCTTTTTGAAGGGTCGCCGCCGAAAAATAAATCAATATACTTTTTTATATATTCAATGAGCTTCTGCCTGACTTCTTTATGCACAAGAAGATAATC
>JACQWU010000262.1:13332-17366 GCA_016209155.1 Candidatus Desantisiibacteriota bacterium
TGCCCCACACAATCCGGCGTGCGGTAATTTTAAAATCTATGTCAATATCTACAATACAAGGGCTCTTGCCTCCAAGCTCAAGAGTGACAGGAGTGAGATGTCGCGAAGCGGCCTCCATCACCTTTCTGCCGGCAGCAGGCCCCCCGGTAAAGAATATATAATCGAACTTTTCCTCAAGGAGGGTTTTTGCAGTTTCGATGCCACCCTCTATAACGGATATATACGCAGGATCGAAATTGTCATTGAAAATTTTTGCAATCAGGCGTGAAGTATGCACTGCATATTCGGAAGGTTTCAAAACTGCACAGTTTCCGGCTGCTATTGCTCCAACAAGAGGGTTTAGTAAAAGCTGGACAGGATAATTCCATGGCCCTATAATAAGCACAATTCCGTATGGTTCTGAAAATACATAACTTTTGGCAGGAAGAAATGTGATTGGAGTTTTTACACTTTTTGATCTTACCCATGATCTTAAGTTTTTTAATGCGAAATTAATTTCGTTCTTTACAATGGCTGTATCAGCGCTGTATGCTTCGAAAGCTGGCCGGTTCATATCCTGTTTCAAGGCATCAAAGATGGCTTCTTCGTGCTTTGTGACTATATTTTGTAATAACTTAAGCTGTTTTTCGCGAAAGGAAACATCTTTTGTCTTGCCACTACCCATGAATGCCCGCTGGTTTTGCATACATCCCGCAATTGTTGGCTTATCCATATTTTTTCCATCCATAATAGTTTTGGGGACGTTGTTAAAAGATTAAATCTATGATAACAATTTTTGTACTATTCCTTCACTATCAGCTAATTCACTTCCCTTTCTTCTTGCTATACTCGCTGCTTCTGTCGTAATCTTTAATATTTCTCCCATCTCTTTGCCGCTTTTCTTTAAAAATTCACACCCCATAAAAACCAATAAACACCTTGCTTCCCTTACTCTTTTTACTCTGCTTTTCAAAATATCTTTTTGGGTTACTCCGTAATATCTGCTTATTTTATCCAGCAAATCATCTATATCTTTAATGGTTCTTGCCGCTTTTTTTTCCTGCCCAGATTTTTTTAAAACTTCCCCGACAAAACTCCCTTGTCCTAATATTCTTTCATCATATTCCTGACGATCTTTCCCTCTTGTTTTTAAAGCCTTAGAAAAACCTCCCATACTCCGTTTTAATCCGCCTCCTGAATAATCTTCCTTTAATCCAATTCCTTCACCTAAAAATGTTTCATAGTTTTTTTTTGCTTTTCCTTCTTTATCTCCAAAATAACTCAATACCTCATCTCTGTCTATTAAACCTTCATTAATTCTATTTAATATTTCTCTGTGCCCGGTCCATTTATAATCTATTAAATTTTCAAATTTAACTATCCCAACTCTTACCGGATTTAAATGAATATACCTTATCAAAAGCAATAAATAGCTTTCCTTCTCGCATACTATGGATTTATACCTGTTCTCAAATAAATGCCCTGACCGTTTATTTACTTTGTTATAATAAATAGCATATCCCGTTAATAATCTCCTCATCACTTCTTTTAAAGGCGTCACTCCTGTTTGAAGCAGCAAATGAAAATGATTTCCCATTATGCACCACGCGTGGCATTTCATGCTGCTTGATGACAATATCATGCTTAGCCGGCGGTGAAATTCAGCTTTATTTTTTTCATCTTTAAAAATATGCTTCCGTTCAATCCCTCGGCCTATTATATGATGCAATGCTCCTTCGTAATCTATTCTTGCTTGTCTTGGCATGATATGATCCTATAATATTTCATCCAAATAGTCAATACTTTTATTCTTTTAACAACGTCCCCCAAAATGTTTCAACGTCCCCCAAAATGTTTCATATGTCCGCTTAATGGATTTAATTGCATTGATTCTTGAACTACAATAGAAAGAGTATTAATTGATTTACGCATATCAGTACCGCCCAATGCCAGATATACCTGTGTGTTATTTGAAAAAATATTCATCCGATGCTCCGTAATGTTTCAACAACCTTTTTCAAAGTCATCGGATTAAAATTTTCGCTGATTTCAATTTTTATATCATTGTTAAGTAAAACCTTTAATGAATTAATGAAATTGATATTTTTCACATCAGGTAAATATTCAGGGATTGGAAGCTGAACAAAAGAGATTGATTTTCCCGTAGAATTAAATTTCTTTTTCCAATAGTAAAAATTTTTATTATTTAAATTACATTTTCTGCAATACTCAGCCTGTGTTTGATTGCTTAATTTCCACTGCTTAATATGGTGAGCCCAGATATTTCTTCTTTTTTCTTTTTGATCGCTTGTCATGATTACCCCTCCTGAATTTATTATTATTTCATGGGAGACATTCTGACATGTTTGTTTACAAATGTGAAGATGCGGTTCGTTTAGCGGTTACGTAGAGTTTGTTTATCTTGAATGGCTTTAATTTCTATTATCATGTAATAAATTATCGGTAAAAAATTAATTTATTTAAATGAAAATTTAAAAAATCATTTATATCCGCTAAAGGGTTACGATAATTACAATAATATTAAACAAATAAAAAAAGTAGCCGGATTAGATTTAGAATATAAGCAATCAGGACGATACCAAAGGGAATATGTGTATTTCAAAAAAAGGGAATTCATTGCTTAGATATACATTATGTTCAGCTGCAACCAGAGCTTTAAACAATAAAATATTTAAAAAAATATTTGAAGAAAAACTAAAAAATAAAGGAGTAAATAGGGCAAACAAATCAAAATTGCGAATAAAATATGCTGAAAAATTATTGCGTATAGCATATGCTGTGCTCAAGACAAAGAAACCATTTGATCTTGAAATGATAAATCAATATTCGGTGAAACAGCCTGTTTTAACGAACGTTGTGGCGTCTTAGAACGACCATGTGCGGGACAATTGGGCGTTTCACCGGATTCTTTACAATGTATAAAGTATTATTAGCGGATAGCAGATGCCTATGACGCTGTATAAATAACGATTATTGAGAGAATCGAGTAAGCGGTGAAACAATACATCGAATTATTAGTTTATCTAAAAGATTGTTTAGTTTCTTTTTTAAAAAAATCATTACAAATGATTGCAGGGGTATTCTCTTTGCCTTTTTTTATTGATTTTAATATAGTATTGTCCCTAAGTCTATGTTTCAATTTTTATTTATGCGATTTTTTGAATTGATATTTTTTTATCTAGTTCTAGTTTATAAGAAAAAATTGTTTTAATATCGATTCTTTTAGAAGCATTGAGTATTTCTATCCCAACTATTTTGTCATCAGAAGTTGTATCTATATTAACACCTTCTGAAATTTCAATCACTCCTTCTGGTTTTTGATTACTTAATTTTATATAAATAGCATCCGCTTCATTATCATAATTTATTTTCATTTCTTTATTCCTTTCTTAAGAGGATAATTTGTTATTACCGTTATTATATCATTTTCCACAGAAATAACAATTTTTAGAGGATATTTAAATCCAATTACTTCTTTAATAATCTCATGTTCACCTTGAGATAAATTCATATTTGTTAAAATATTTATTATTATTGATTCGGAAATATCATAGAGCTTTGCTCTTCTTTTAGCATGTCTTGAGAATTTTATATTCATTAATATTTATCTTTCTATAGGTAAATGTTTTTGTCAATAAGATTTATTCTTTGATTTATTTTGATTTTAATTTCTATTTTAATCAAATAATTTAACTTTTTAAGGACGTTAGCATTTACATTAAATCCTCTTATGTCAAATTATTTCTAAATTCGATGTCTGACCCCTTATATTTCTTTTTGTTTTAATTAAATTTCAGCTCGATGGATTGAGAACTATTCTAATTTATTTATAAAATTTGTCTATAGAAATAATTCTTTGTTTTATTTGGTTTTATATTTCGTACGGCGAAATCACGGGCTGCGTATTCGCAGTCCCGTGCATTGATATGTGTACGCCCAGCATGGGCATTAACTTATAGGGTGAAAGTCCCTTGTGGGAGATTCACCGTATATGTATCTTTTATTAAGATAAATATACGACAACCACTAGCAAA
>JACQWU010000121.1:0-10390 GCA_016209155.1 Candidatus Desantisiibacteriota bacterium
AGGAGGACAATCTGTATGGATAGATGATCTTCATATTGCAACTGAATGCGTTGTTCCTGAACCGGCATCACTTATGCTTCTTGGATGCGGGCTTATTGGAATAGCAGTTTTAAGAAAAAGAAAATAATAAATATTAGACATTTTAAAAGACACTTATTTTATCAGCTTTGCTATAAAATAAGTGTCTTTTTTTGCGTTTATTTATTCGTCGTTTATTTTTATATCGACAATTGATGAAATAATGTGTAAAATATCCCCCACATGAATAAAATAATTATTTTATTAATAGGAGGATTATATGGCATACAGAGAATATAGTGATCGTATTGGCGGTATAAACCACTGGCTATTTGCTCAAAAAGAATTTAATCATTTAATATCAAGGTCATTTAGAGATGAAAATTACTCAAAGGTTATTAATGGTTCAGGACTTATAAAAGACCAGCAGAAATATCCAAAGGGATACCAGGAAATGATAATTCCTGAACTTAAAAAAAGAGCTGATTTTTTTAAGGAAATTCCTGCTCTTAAGGATATCAATCCTGCGTCTTCCAGGGTACTTACAGTTTTAGTCGGAGATAAAGATGATCCTAAAGTTGCGGCATCACGAAGCTATGTCGGGATGAAATCAGCAACAACAAAACTCTCCGGATTATCCAGTATGGTCGAAGAGTTTCCTTCAACTATATCCCAATCAGAACTTTATGAAAAATTAAATAAATGGAATAATGATAATTCCATTTCCATATTAATGTTTCAACTGCCGTTTGGCGGTAAAGCCGGAGAGATAATAGATACAACGATGTTGTGTAACCGCATTAATATTACTAAAGACGGAGACGGGCTTAATCAGGTTACTCTTGGACTTATGTCGCTTGGCGCTGACCGTTATTTTGACTGCTGTACACCAAGCGGAATGCTGGATCTTGCCAGTGTATTTTTGGTCAGGGAAAGAGGTTCTAGACTCCGGCCTGACGGAATAGCAAGCTTTGCCGGACTTGAGGTACTGGTCGCAGGCAGAAGCGAAATAGTAGGTGAACCTCTATTCAATATTTTAAAACGTTTTGATGCTACAACTTTAGGGCCGCTGCATACAAAATCAGGTTCAGGCGGAAAAGCAGATAAAGAAACTCAGCTTAAAATTTATACGGAACTTTCAAAACGCGCTGATATAATTTTTTCCTGTATGGGTTTTCATCCATATAATATTCACACCGGCACAGAATATTTCTTTACATCCGATATGATAAAAGAAGAATGCTTAATAATTGACGCATCAACATCTTTTAGAAAAGACGGACAAAAACCATACGGAGATTTTGACCCGTCTACGCGCGCAAAAGCAGCAGCCTATACGCTTGAAACAGGCGGGGTAGGCCCTGCTACCGTAACAAGACTGGTACATCAGGGATGGCGCGGTATGCTTTATCAAAATATTGATAAAGTAAGAAAAGCGCTTATTAATAATAAATCGTCCGTTATATCAACTTTTACCGGACTTCTGGCATCTTATGCCAAAGCAAGTGAAGCTGATGCAAAAGATAATGCCCTTAAGCTTTATGAAAGAGCAATAAACCATGACAGCCACCCTGTACATGCTGTTGATGCATTAGAAGCTGTTTTCCCGAGGCTTATGGAATATTAACTTCAGGTGGATAGACTGAAGAATTTTAGACTGAAGGATAAAAATTTTAATAAATTAATATCCTTCTTTATCCTTCAGCCTTCAGTCTAAACACATTAAAAAGGTGAAAAATTGAAACTAAAAACTATTTTTCCGATTTTATTAATCTTATTGATTTTCTTTATTCCTTTTTCTATCTATGCACGCTGGTATTCGTTAAAGGACTTTAATCCTCTAAGAAAAAAAAATGAAAAAACCAATAAAGAGACTGTTCAGCAAACCATTAAAAAATTTAAGGAAATAGACCCATATATCATTAAATTTTTTGATAAATCCGCAGGATATGCTGTTTTTCCGTCTATCGGTAAAGGAGGGATGGGAATCGGCGGTGCTTATGGTAAAGGGGAGGTATTTGAAAAGGGCAGACTGATCGGTGAAGCAAGCTTAACTCAGTTATCTATAGGTTACCAGCTTGGAGGACAGGTCTACAGCGAAATCATTTTTTTTAAAGAAGATGAGGACTTAAAAAAATTCAAATCCGGCAATTATGAATTTGGCGCACAGGTTTCCGCTGTTATATTAAAAAAAGGTATCAGCACTGAAGCAAATTTTGATAATGGGATCGCTGTTTTCATTTTCATAAAAAAAGGTATAATGTACCAGCTAACGGTTGGCGGCCAAAAATTTTCATTTAAAGCAAGATAGGTTAATTTTTATTCTCTTTAGAACTTATTTTTCTGAAAAGATTTTCAGCCATATGTTCGGTAAAAATATGATAATTCATAACTTCATCACAGAATCTTTTTAAAGTTGCGGGTTCCTGCGATTTTGGCCCAATCAAAACACCATAAGTCCGGAAATTTTTTTTCCTTTTAAAGTCATAATATGTTTTTAAAAAACTTTCACTTATATTGCAGATATCATCAGTTATAAAAACTATATCCGCATCCTTGTAAACGGTTTCTTTTTCTAAAAAAGCAAGCGCAGTATTAATAGGTGTTTCAAAGTCTGTCCCGCCGCCAATAAATCCCACAATAAATTCAATAAGCCCTGCGGAAAAGTTCAAAACATCCTTTTTCTTATCCGGAATTTCTATTTCAATTTCATTTTTTTTAAACGCAAAACTTTTTACACGTCCCTTCTGCCCGAAAATAATCGCAATAAAGTTTCTATCATCAACTCTGGCTATTTCAAGAAGTCCGAGTGCAACAGCTTTAGACATTATTTCCGGTTTACCGGACATTGAACCGCTTGTATCAATACATGCAATAATACTTCCATGACTTTCGGGCTCTTTCCCTTTCAGCTCATATTGAATCAATTTTTTATATGCTAAACGCTGATAAAAATCATACTGGAAGCTGGGGTGTGACAAATAAGTAATTTCAAGCGGATGCATTTTCATCAGATCATCACCCATTACTATATTATATATTTCATATGGCATTTCATGAATTTTGGAATACCTTACGGTAAGAGACATCTGCCTGAGGCGGCCTATTATTTCAGCAAATTCTTTTAAACGGGGATTATTTTTTAATTGCACAGTCAATTTCATTTTTTCTTCATAGCTTAATTCTTCTATTCCCTGTTCAATATCCCATCCCTGGCATATTTCCACGACATTTTTCACATTATCTATCTCCTGTAATACTTCTTTTGAGCTAACAAGAGTAACCGAAGACATTTTCTTTTTCAATTTACCTATATACTTATCTTTTTTATTATTTTTGTCTTTATTCAATACAGGTGAAAAAAACCGGCTTAAAAAAGAACCCTTTTTCTTTTCCTTATTATTTTTATCCACTTCTTCTTCATCATTTAAACTGATAATATCCTTAAGATATTTTTTAGTGAATTTTCGTATCCTTTTTTTCCATCTTAATCTGGATAAATAACTGATCAACCTTTCTGCAAACATTTCTGTTGCCCATATTGAAGTAATACTGCTGAAACAGGTTTTATTTCTTATCTCGATATAGGAATCACTTAATAAAAATCCTTCAAGAATGGTCATGTTAATTAAATATTGGGGATCAATTTCTTCACCTTGTTTAAGTTCAGGATGTCCTTCATAGAGACTGCAAAAAATATCACATAAAAGATAGGAGAAAGTCGGCAAAAAGGTATTACCTTTTTTTTCTTTTTCAACTAATGTTTTTGATGATTGATATAATTGATAATATTTTTTGCGTATTGATGAGGTGGAATTGAGAACATAAACTGATTTATTTTTTGAAGAATTTAATTTTGTCATAATCCTTCGTTATGGAATTTATATCCTAATATATTCTAAAAGAGTTTTTCACCCCAGAACTGACGAAAAGCAGCCACATTTTGTTTTGACAGTAATTTTTGATGCATACTTTCCGTTTGCTGGATATAATTTTCTATTACGGCTTTCCCTGATTCAAGCGCGCATGATTTCATTAAAGCTTTGAGCTCTTTCATCATAGATATCATTTGTTGTTCAATTTCCCTTACCTGACTTGATAATTGTTCAAATTCCTTACGTTCTTTTTCACGGGTCATATTTTTCTGAGATGCCATATCTATTGCCTGAACAGCATCCTGATATAATTTCTGCAGCTGATGGTATAACTCTGTGACCTGAACAACTTCTTTGTTCCCGATACATTTATAAACAACTTTTTGAATATTTTCGCGTTCTATCCTGTCTCTTGTCTGCCAGTATATATGTTCCAAAATAGAAAGGTCTTCAATCCGAACTTCTCCGGTATGATGATTCAAATATGAAAATGCTTTTAAAACTTTTATGGATTCTTTATAACGCCTGTCAGAAGGTTGAATATTATAATGTATTTTAAGATCTGATCTTATATTATTGATTAATTTATATATATTATTTGGAATTTTTACCATCCCTACTTCATTTTGGAGAATATAAAGTTCATCTAAAGTAATTTCAGATAATCTATTATATAACGCAATAGAAAACGGTCATTTAAAGCCATAAGTTCTTCCTGTTCCTTCCCCGGAAGTTCATTGCTGGCTCCAATCATTGTAATAAGTGGAGAATCTAATTCTTCACCAGGATTAATGGTGCATTTACGTTCATTGATCAGTCTTAAAAGAGCATTAAGCGTAACCGCACTGCATTTAAATATTTCATCAAGGAAGGCTATGTGGGACTGCGGTAATTTTTTTTCAGAGCGATTAATAAACTTTATTAATTTCCCCTGCTGCTGCATTTCTTCTTCTACCATAACTTCGCTTACCAGAAGATCTTTATCAGTGGTAAATTTAGTTAAAAGGTGAAAAAAATATTTTATTCCTGCAATGCTTTTGCATAATGTTTCGGCTAAATTGGTTTTAGCTGTACCGGGCGGACCTATCAATAGAATATGATGACGGGATAAAAGAGCGGTCAAGGCGCCGTCTACAACTTCTTCCCTTTCTTTAAAATATTCTTTTAATTCTGATCGAAGCTTTTGAAACCGTTCGTAGATACTTATATCTATTAAACTCATAATTACCTCTTTATTCTATACCATGGCTTAACCGGCGGCTTTTTGAGATTTTTTATCAATATTAATCAGGATTTCAATTTTCGCACTGTTTTTCAACTGCTCATAAAAACTTGTGATTATTTTATTTTGTTTTTCATCCTTTAATGTCTCTTTAAGACGATCGTAATCTTCCTTCAATTTATTTTTATCAACCGGCGGTTTGGCAATAATCTTAATTACATATAATCCACGGGCTGATTGAAGCGGTTCGCTTATTTCCGCTACTTTTAATTCAAAAGCTTTTGCAGACATATCTTTTTCATACCCTATTCCGGGTATTGAAACATTCCGGGTAAATACTCCTGTAGTATTAAATTCCAATCCCGCTTTTTTAGCTTCTTTTTCAAATCCGTTAATTTTTGCTTTTGCAGCAAACTCACCGGCTTTATTTTTTGCAAGTTCTTTTTCCCTGGCAGTTACAATTTTACTTCGAATCTGAATTTCCACTTCATTAAACGATTTCAGATATTCTTCCTTGATGGATTCAAGTTTAATTATGTGATAACCGAATGATGTAGATATAGGAGGACTTACTTCACCTTCTTTTAGTTTAATAAGCGCATCCTCGAAATTTTTATCCATTGTGCCGAGAGTAAAATAACCGAGATCCCCGCCGTTTGTTTTGGTCGCTGTGTCTTCTGAATGTTCTAAAGCAAGCTTTAAAAAATTAGTTCCTTTTTTGACTTCCTTATAAATATTTTCACATTTTTCACGGGCTTTTTGTTTATCCGCATCACTGCCTTGCTGATTTATTTTTACAAGTATATGCCGCGCTTTGTATTGTTTTTTAGACATAAATTCCTGTTTATGTTCATCATAATATTTTTTAGGATCTTTTTTTTCTACAAATGCATCCGGACTAAAATGTACATAAGAAATATTCACATTTTCATTTTTCTGCATGAAAAAATCATATACTTCATCACTTGCAACCTTTACACTGTCTTTTATTATCCTCTCCAGTTTTTCTACATACAGGTCTTTACGTATATTTTCCTCAATTGTTATCCAGTCTGCACGTGAATTCTTTACAGCACTGTTCCATTTACGCGGATCAAATTGTCCTTCAGTTTGAAATACAGGATAATTTTTAACTTTTTCTATTATTTCTTCATCCCTGACATTAATATCCATTTCTTTAGCTTTTTGTACAAGAAGAGTATCACGTATTAACTGATTTATTGACATTTCTTCAATTGGAAAAAGCTTTCGAGCCATTTCGTAATTATCATTATAAAACTGACGGTAAAAATCCGCATAGCGGTTGTAATAGTTATAGTACTGGGACATAGGAATTTCTTCACCATTAATAATTACCGCTGCACCGGTTTCAGATTTTTTACCCGTGAAAGAACTCATCCCGAATAAAATGATTGTTCCTATCATAAAAGCCAGTACCAAAATCCATATAATTGTTTTCATATTATATCTTAAAGTTTTTAACATTTTTCAAACTCCTTTTATTTATATTATTTATTAGTACAATTTCTCATAATTCACAATGTTGTACTGTAGCATAAAACATATGGTAACGTCAAGCAGAGGAAATTAAAAAATGCTTTTACACTGCTAAATGGAATGCCGGAGGCGGTAAATGGTATATAATGAAAAGTAAGCTGAACAAAGTAAAATTTTGCAACTAAATTATATATCATATTGTATAGATAAGAGCTTATCCGAATATCAATTAAGGAATAGAAATGCTAAAAATTTTAAAAAATATTTTTATTTTAATTTTATTATTCACTATTGTTCCGGTCAAAGGCAGTGATTATAAATTAGATGAGAGAAGGATACAAAGAGATACTATGCGCGCAAAAGTTGAATGTTCAGATAAATTTTTTGAACTCCTGGCAATAAAACCTGAGATGGTTATTCTTGATATAGGAACAGGAATCGGTTATCATGCCTGTCTTTTTGCTGAAAAATTAAAAGGAACAGGAAAAGTTTTTGCAACCGAAACAGATATTGATTGTGTAAAGCATGTGGAAACTGAAGTATATAAAAAAAAGCTTACAAATCTTTATCCTGTTCTGGTTAGGGAAGAAGGATTGGATGAATTTTACAGTAAACAAAAATATGATTTAATTACGCTTATTCATGTCGAAATAGAGGATGTTAATTATTTTAAAAAATTAAAAGAATTTTTAAAAGAAGACGGACGCATCATTTACGTATATCATATTTCTATGACTTTATTTAATCCATATGATTTTACGGGAAATTTTAAGGAGTTTATTAGGGAATTGTCCATGGAGCCTGCGGATAGCCCATTTTCTAAATATTTAAGCGAGGCAACGCGTGAGTTAATAAAACAAAATTCTGAAATTTCCAATAACGAAGTTTTATTAAATGCTATTATTAATGATTTCAATATGATGATAAGTAATAAAAATTTTTCTAATGATTTCATTAATGGAACGGTTTTTAAAAATGTGAACTTCCTTAAAGAAGAAGCGTATTTTGCAGAATGGTCAATGTTATGGGAATCAAAAAATAGAACAAATAAATTACTTATTTTTCAAAGATTTAGAAATTACTTTAATAAGGACAAAATTTTTACATATAATCTTGGATTAACCTACAAAAAAAAATTTGAAGAAGCCGGTTATAAATTTAAAAAAGAATATAAAGGAGATATTATCCCATTTCAAGGTATTTTAATTTTTACTGCTAAATGAATACCCCTGTGGAATTATAGAGCTGGCTATAAGATTTGCGCGCGCAACAGTCTTAAGCAAATCATCTTTCGGTTTATATCGATCTTTTTTATATATAATAAAATTATTCTCGTCTTTACCTGGAGTACCATCATGCAAAGTTACAACATTGGCTCCTGCCATAAGTCCGAGATATTGTCCGTCTTTAATCACTAATTCCAGCGAGCTTGTGGTTGGGATGAGCATAAAAGGACACATAATTCTTAAAATAGCCATGAAATTAAGCGTTGTATGAATATCTCCCGGGGGATAATTTGCATAAATTGACATATCATTTGGTATAAAAACAGAAGTGCTTCCCATTGGAATATCAAGTTTCTTTAATAATAAAAGGTCATTAATAAGGCTATCCGGAGTCTGTCCCGGCAGACCTGTAATATTACCGGAACTAACCATAAAACCGTATTTTTTCAAAATTTTTATATGAGCCAATTTATTTTTCAAACTGGAAGAGGGTTTTGCCTTTTTATAAAGTTTTGAATTTGATGTCTCAAATTTAAGTAAATATCTCTCAATTCCAATATCTCTTAATTTTTTATATTTATGTTCGGACAGACACCCAAAACTGCAAACGAGACTTAGGTCTGTATATTTATTTTTTATATTCCTAAGTAACTCATATAATCTATTAAAATAAACATCAGAATGAAACTCTCCGGTTTGAATCATTATTACTCTCCGGCCAATACTATAAAGTTTGTCAATATGTTTCAGTAATTCATCATCACTTAAAATATATCTTTTCAATTTTGAAAACCTATTCATCCCGCAATAATTACATGCCTGCCCGCATATATTTGAATATTCGATAACGCTTCGGACTTCAACTTGTTTTGAAAAAACTTCATCCCTTATTTTTTGCGCATATTCAAATAAACTTTTTTGTTCATTATTACGAAACAGCAAACCTTTTGCAATATTTTCTTTCCTATTGAAATCAAGAAACATATTTTAACTCCTGAGTATAAAAAGTCTATTTTTGAAACTTTGTATGTCATATTGATGTATTATCAATTGATTTCATATAAATCATGTTATAATCAATATATACATGCTCTATTTAGGTTTACCATTTGAAAACAAAAATGTTTCTTTAAAATAATTGTAGAAACGCAAAATCTTGCGTTTCTACAATTATGATTAAATTACATTTCATTTATGGAATTTTAGGCGGCTTAGCTGCTCTTTTGTCAGCCGCAGCATGGGCGTTTGGTTCTATTTTATTCCAGAAGCTGGGAGATGAGGTTTCTCCAACCGGTATGAATCTCGGGAAAGGTATAATCGGGATTTTATATCTGGGGATAGCCCTTTTGCTGATTGAGGTAGAACCTGTTGATTACCACACATTTATTTTTATTGGCATTAGCGGTTTATTGGGAATTGCTTTAGGTGATACATTTTTTTTTAAAGCTTTGATGGATTTAGGAGCAAAAACAACACTGCTGCTCGGAACACTTGGGCCTGTATTTACAGTTGTTTTATCGGTTATATTTCTTCATGAAAAACCGTCTATATCCGGATGGCTTGGAATTTCACTTACTGTCGGGGGAGTAACATGGGTGATGAGTAAAAATTCTCCCGTAGAAAGAATGAAAAAAAATTGGACTTCCGGTATCAAATATTCATTATTATCTTCTTTATGCATTTCAATAGGAATAATTTTTGCCAAAGCGGGGATATCATCAATTTCAGCAATGCAGGCGGCATTAATCCGCTTCCTATTTAGTGTTATAGGACTTGCTATATATGGGATGGCAAATCATCAGCTTAGCTAATACATTTTTGTACATCTATAAACTTTTTTGTGTCCCATAAAAATATACAATTCCTGAAATCATGATTAATAAATTAATAAATCCCCTTATTTCACATATGATTACTCTATTGATAAATCAATGGAATATTTATTTGTTAGTTTGGCATTGAAGTTGCAATATTAAATCTAATTAAATTAGATAAAATAAGGAGATAATTATAAAATGATTAACAGCGGTGATACAGCATTTATTTTAGCTGCAACAGGTTTAGTTATGTTAATGACACCCGGGCTTGCTTTTTTTTACGGTGGAATGGTAAGGCGTAAAAATGTTTTGGGAATTTTGATGCAATGTTTTACTATTATGTGCATAATAACTATTCAGTGGGTACTTATCGGATATAGTTTCTCTTTTGCCCCGGTAACAGGTTTTATCGGTGACCTTCGGTGGTTTGGTTTAAATGGAGTGGGACTGGAACCTTATACAGATTATGCTGCAACTATTCCTCATCAGGCTTTTATGATTTATCAGGCAATGTTTGCTGTAATTACCACTGCTTTAATTCTTGGCGCATTTGCAGAAAGAATAAAATTTTCTTCATTTATAATTTTTTCATTATTATGGACAACTTTTGTTTATGACCCGATATGTCACTGGACATGGGCAATCGGCGGATGGATCAGAGATTTAGGTGCTCTTGATTTTGCCGGAGGAACAGTAGTACATATAAGTGCAGGTGCAGCAGCTATTATGTGCGCG
>JACQWU010000121.1:10412-12370 GCA_016209155.1 Candidatus Desantisiibacteriota bacterium
TATTATGTGCGCGCTTTTGATCGGCAGAAGAAAAAATCTAGATTCAAATGTACCTGTACCGCATGATATACCTATGGTTGTTCTTGGTACGGGGTTACTCTGGTTTGGATGGTTCGGATTTAATGCCGGGAGTGCTCTTGCCGCCAATGGACTGGCTGTTAATGCTCTTATTGTTACACATATAGCCGCCGCATCCGCCGGCTTAAGCTGGTCAATTATTGAATGGATTCATAATGACAAACCAACGATGTTTGGAATGGCGGGAGGCGCGGTTGCTGGTTTAGTCGCTATTACACCTGCCGCAGGGTTTGTAAGTGCAACATCCGCAATAATAATAGGATTGCTCGTAAGTGTAGTTTGTTTTATATCTGTCGCAATAATAAAACCAAAGCTGGGATATGACGATTCTCTCGATGCATTCGGTGTTCATGGTGTTGGTGGAATTTTTGGCGCATTAGCAACAGGACTTTTTGCTTCCAAAGCAATTAATTCACAGGGAGCTGACGGGCTATTTTTTGGAAATTCTCATTTATTATATGTTCAGTGCATAGCTGTCTTAGCAACGGTAGTTTATAGTCTTATTGTTACTTTCATAATCTATAAAATTATTGACTTAACTATTGGGATGAGGGTAAATGAGAAAGAAGAACTAATAGGTCTTGATCTTGCGGAGCATGGAGAAAGAGCATATACCATATTGGAATAAATGATATCTGAAATAGGGAGATGATATGACAGCAAAATTTTAAATCTTGAATTTTGAATCTTGAATCTTGAATTTTTATCATAGGAGATCAAATGAAATTAATTATAGCAATTATTCAACCATATAAATTGGATGAGGTAAAAGAAGAGCTTTATAAAAATGACATAAATCTTATCACTGTAAGTGAAGTATTAGGCCACGGCAGACAGAAAGGAATTACTGAAGTTTATCGCGGGCATAAAGAAAATGGTAACCTTCTAAGAAAAATACGTCTGGAAATTGCTGTTAATGAGGAATTTGTTGAAACAACAATTAAAGCAATAATAAAAAGCGCAAATAACTTCACAGCTTAAATTTTCATCATATTGAAAATCTTTATGTTTAAAATCTTCATAGGGATAAAGTTTGCCATGTGCATATGCTGTCTCCGGGAAAGGCATGTAATAGAGATGGTGAAATTGCTGGCATACTTCATCGGCAAAAAAGCTTCCGAGCGAAGTTAGCATAAGCACTTTATCATTTTCATATAATAACCCAAATTCCTTCAATCTATTTATTTTATTTCGAAAAACTGTATCTAAAGATATTCCTGTTATCTTTTGATAATACTTTTTATAAACTTTTCGGTTTTTTAAAGGTAATATAAGGCACCATCGCAGTTGAGTATCTAAATCTCTGACCAGTCCGCGATTAACAGGTAATTTTCCTTCATTTATTAAAGAATAGTATTCATCAAAAGACTGAGTATTCAGCCCGAATCTGTCCCTTAAACTGCTGAATGCGCTTATTCCAAAACCTATCTGATCAAAAAGATTACAACATTGATTATTTGCGTAGTGAGAAAAATCCTCAGAATTTTTACTAAAAACTCTTCTTAAATTTTCATTGTATCCATTTTGGGATAAAATTGAAATCGCAAGTTGCTTCATCATAAGCGTTTCTTCGATTCCGACAAAATCATTTGTATTTTCTTTAAATTTTTTAGAAATTAAACCTTTACGATCACCATAAGGAATAATTTTGAGACGATAAAGCTGGATCTCCTCCACCCCAAAAGAAATGGCTCTTTCCACTGTCTCAACCCAACTTTCTATTGTTTGCCCGAAAAATCCAAAAATAAATTCAATATTAACTTTAAATCCAAGATTTTGCACCCGCTTTATTGCAAGAGCGGCATCCTTTGCAGTATATGGACGATTCATATCTTTAAGCACTTTGTCATCTAAAGATTGAACACCTATAGTAAGACGAT
>JACQWU010000264.1 GCA_016209155.1 Candidatus Desantisiibacteriota bacterium
ATTTTAGCGCACAAAATACATGGTTTATGAGTTGAATATATTATGGCATCCTGAATATTTATTCCCAGTTTTGCAGATTGAATAATTGCATTCTGTTCAGCATGCACACCGCGGCAAATCTCATGTCTTTCACCGGAAGGGACATTCAGCTTTTCCCGCAGACAGCCTATTTCCCCGCAGTGTTTAAGATTTCGCGCCGCGCCATTATAGCCAGTTGCAAGAATATGTTTATCTTTAACCAGCACAGCTCCAACCTGCCGTCTTATACAGGTTGATCGCTTTGAAACTAAAAGTGCCATCTCCATAAAATAAAAATCCCACTCTGGACGTACTATTCTTTCCATTCACTCTCCATTTTAGACAGTCCCCGCCACCTAATTATACAAGATGACTGTATACAGGAAATTGTCTGCACAATTTATGAATTTCCTCCCCTACTTCATTAATTAAACTTGTATTTTGCGGATCACTGATAATTCTGCAAATAAAATCAGCTATCTGCTCCATTTCTTTTTCTTTCATACCGCGTGTAGTAACAGCCGGTGTTCCGATCCGTATTCCGCTTGTCACAGTCGGGGGTTTTGCATCAAAAGGAATTACATTCTTATTTATTGTAATTCCGGCTTTTTCAAGAACTTCCTCCGCTTCCTTTCCTGAAACATTTTTACAGGTAAGATCAACAAGCATAAGATGATTATCCGTACCGCCGGATATAATATTAAATCCATATTTCATCAATTTGGATGCTAAAACCTGTGCATTTATCACTACCTGTTTTTGATAAATCTTAAATTCATCAGTCATAGCTTCTTTAAAACATACAGCTTTAGCGGCAATAACATTCATCAGGGGTCCGCCCTGAATTCCCGGAAAAATCATTTTGTCTATAATAGATGCAAATTCTTTTTTACATAAAATCATACCGCCTCTCGGGCCTCTCAGTGTTTTATGAGTTGTGGATGTAACAAAATCCGCATAAGATACGGGACTGCGATGTACTCCTGCAGCATCAAGTCCTGCTATGTGCGCCATATCAACCATAAAATACGCACCGACTTCATCTGCTATAGACTTGAATAAAGCAAAATCAATTATACGGGGATAAGCGCTTGCTCCGGCTACAATAATACGCGGACGGTTTAATCTGGCAAGGTCTCTTACCTCATCATAATCTATTTTATAATCCTTTTTATTTACTCCGTAAGAAATAATTTTATAAAATTTACCTGAAAAATTAGCTGAACTTCCGTGAGTCAAATGCCCGCCATGAGAAAGGTTCATCCCCATTATTGTATCCCCGGGTTTTAAAACTGAAAAATAAACCGCCATATTTGCCTGAGATCCTGAATGCGGCTGAACATTTACATGTTCTGCTCCGAAAAGTTCTTTGCATCTTGTTCTTGCCAATTCTTCCACCATATCGACATTAACGCATCCTCCATAATAACGCTTATCAGGATACCCCTCAGCATATTTATTTGTAAGTACTGTGCCCAGAGCTTCAATATCTGATAAAGAAGCATAATTTTCTGAAGCGATCATTTCAAGTTTGTATTCCTGACGGGCTATTTCGTTTTTAATTATTCTATAGATATCAGGATCTTTTTCTCTTAAAGTTACTAAATGGGAATTACTTTTTTCAATATCGCATATTTTGCTGATACGCTTTTCGTGGCGTCCTTCCTCAAATTTTATTTTTATCCATTCTTTCAATATAGCGCCTGCGGAAAAATTATCTGTAACCCGTGCCCCTAATACTAACACATTTGCATTATTATGCAGCCGCGCATGCTTCGCCATAAATTCATTTAAACACAGCGCCGCGCGAATACCGGGAAATTTATTTGCGGCTATGGACATTCCTATTCCTGTTCCGCAAATAAGCAGTCCAAAATCACATCTTTTATCCTGCACTTCATTTACAACTTTTGCCGCGAAATCAGGATAATCCACTGATAGAGCGGAATTAGCGCCACAGTCAGTAAAAGAGATATTCATCTCATTTAAAATATTTATTAAATATTTTTTTAATTCCAATCCGGCATGGTCATTACCTATCGCAAACTTCATAAATCGCTCCTATTTCAATTTTTCTAAAGCCTTTTTCAAGCATCTCTCCAGTTCATCCGCGCATTGTGAATATTCTTCATACGAAAGCCCGATCGGATCATGTATATTTTTATCTTTATCCTCTGTAAAATCTTTTAATAAAAAAAGTTTATTTTTACATTCGGGGAAATTCATCTTAAGATAATCAGTATGTTCTTTTGTCATACCAAAAATGCATTCTGCTTTATTTACAAGATCATGTGAAACCGGTTGTGAACGATGCGACGAAATATCAATTCCCCTGCTTTTCATAACTCTTTGAGCTTCGATACTGGCAGGAATTCCATAATAAGCACATGTGCCGCAAGACATAAAAATAATATTTTTCTCCGGTGAGATAAATTTATAAGCAAGCCCTTCTGCCATAGTGCCGCATTTTTTGATCTGTCTATTCCGACAGCTGCAACCGGTATACCGCCTGGCATCTGAACCGTTGATAATAAAGCATCCATTCCCTGAAGACTCGAAGATACAGGAACCCCGATTACCGGTAATATTGTATGCGCCGCTATAACTCCCGCAAGATGAGCCGCTCCGCCCGCGCCTGCTATAATTACCTGATAATCATTCGCATTTAACTCCTCCACCCATGAAATAACCTGCTCCGGAGTACGGTGAGCAGAAAGAATACGCACAACAAAACCCACTTCAAATTGTTCTAAAACTTCACAAGCGCCTTTCATTATTTTCAAATCAGATTCACTGCCCATAACAATAGCAACTTTTTTATCCATTTTATACTATCTCCTGTCAGTCTGAGTATAATATATTAAAAATTCAATCCATGTCAATATATTTTTCCTTATCCCTTTTTTTAACAATTCAAAAAACAGATGTTAATATTTTTACAGAATAAACAATGAAGAACCCTGCGGCAGAGACCGCAGGGGATCTTCTGTCTCTGATGGGAATTCTTTATTATTTATTTTTGTGCCAATTCATCCCTGCCTTAGAAAGGCAGGGTATTAATGGCACATCCAGATAAAAATATTACCCCGTTTAAGACAAATCAGAATTATTGATGAAGGGAATATTAAGCAGGAAAAAAGATAACATAATTTTGCTCATTTAACTGCTTCCCATTTTAAAACCATAAGTCCATTTTCTTTATTGACCATTTGAAATATTAATCCCTCATTATCAATATCAACAACATTATATACTGTGCCTTCCATCCCTTTTTGACAATATTCTTCATTTAAATGAAATTTAGCTGTTAAATTTCCTGAAGCATCATATTTTGTAATAATGATTTTAAACTTATTAAACTTTAAATAATCTTGTATAATATATACAGAATCATTTTTATCCACTCCCAGCAAACGAAAGGATGTTTCTCCTCCGCAAAGACGAAATCTATTTATAACAATATTGTTCATATCTCTTTTAGTAATAATATATCTATAAGTTCTTTTATCATTAGTTTTATCATTAGTTTTGTCAACAGGTTCAATTTCTATGTTATAAATATAATTGTTACTCA
>JACQWU010000269.1 GCA_016209155.1 Candidatus Desantisiibacteriota bacterium
CTTCATTACTTTTTTCTCCTTGGGTAAATCCTACTATATCAGTAAATATTACAGTATGATTAATTTTATTAAATTTTTCTTTATCTCCGAGAATAAAATGATCATTAATTTTACCTTTTGACATCTTGCACTCCTTTCTTAATATTTATTTTTGATGCTTATTTTATTGTTCACTATAATCGTTGGTCTAACCCTATAAATAAAAGACAGCTAAACACCTCCTCTTTAAATAAATTTATAATACGAAAAATTGGAAGGGGTAAAACACTGTGTCAAATTTGTACATAATATCATTATAGCTGATAATATACCTTTTTTCAAATTTTTATAATATTAGCAAAATTTGTTGCTATTTTAATAATTTGTTTTTAGTTTCGAACTTCTACTATGATATGCTGCGGTATTATCCTTAATGTTTATTTATTATTTTGGTGGCTATTCAAAATATAACAAATATGTTGGAAATTTTGATAATATTTTGAAATAAATATTTTCCACATTACTTCCATTTTTTTATCTCTCCCCTCAACTTTACCTCTCTTTTCACCTTTATCCCTTTGCCCTAAACTTAAACCAGTTCTTTAAAACTAAAACAGAAAGGAAGGTGAAAAAATGTACAGTCCTAAAATTGCAGAAGAATTAATACCGGAAATATATCGTATCAGCAAATCAAAAGGCAAGCCAATGACTCATGTTGTTAATGAAATCATTGGGAACGCTCTTTATTCAAAAGAGCGTAAAAATCAGAAGAAAGGAGAAACAGCACATGCAATTGCAACCCTTAATTCAGGAATTGGAAAACCAAAAAGCGCAGAAGTGGGATAAGAAGATTTTAAGCAGAGAAGTTAAAATGATTGAAGAAAAACCATGTTTAGCTTTAGGAGCAGAAAGTCCTTATGAATTAACAGCATCCTGCCATAATCAATTAGCGGATAAACTGGAGATTCCGACTAAGTATTACCAAAAAATGATGATTTCAGATCCAAAACTTCTGGCAACCAATGTTAATACCTGGCTTAACCGTCAAGAAGACGAGTCATTCTTTATTCGCGGTATAGCAAACAGAATCAGAGCAGTATTGTCTCCAAGTTATAGAGTAATTGATAATTACAATGTCTTGATGTGTTCTCTTACTGAAATGCAAGCGCAGAATATTGAAATTGAAGATTGTCATTTATCAGAGACAGGAATGTTTGTAAAAATCAGAAGCAACCAGATGAAAGATTTTGTCAGGCACAAAGGCGATGAAATAATTGGCGGTATTCTTGTCTCCAACTCTGAAACCGGTCATGGAGCAGTCAATATCAAACCCAGAATTTTTAGAGTTCAATGTACCAATGGCATGGTATTGGAAAAAATTGCTTCCAGACAAATTCATTTGGGAAATGGAAATTATACAGATGCGGAATTATTAGACGATCAGGTATATTTGTCTATCCGCCAATCCATCAGAGAAACATTCAATCAATTTGGCAGAATTGTGATTATGCTGAGAGAATCAACAGAAATTTCCATTAATGAGCCAGTGAAAATAATTAATAATGTGGTCAGGGAATACCGGATGACTGAAGAACAAAAAGAACAAATTATTATGTCTTTTGGCATGGAAAGAGATAAAACCAAATATGGCATTGCTAATGCCATAACCAACGCTGCTCAATCCCAGAATCACTTTGAAAAAGCTTTGGAAATGGAAAGAATTGGCGGCAGAATCATTGTAATGAATAATCAAAGATTCAAGCAATTGGAATATGCGGCATAAATCAAAAAAGAAAGAAGGTGAAAAAGTATGAGAATACTTGCGAATTACGGATATAAGAATAACGGGGATAGTTATTCCGTGACATTTGAAACAACCGGCGATGTGCCAATAGAAAAAGCTTCATCTACTGTAGATGATTTATTCAAGCTGGCAAAAGAAGCGATTCAAAGGCAGATTTCTGAAAAAGAAACCGATCCATTAAGAATTGATCCTTCAAAAGATGTTTCCCCTGAAAGTGATAATAGCAATCATTCTTATCAAAAAAATAGAGGGAATAACGGAAATAGTAAAAATGGGGAAAATAGGGATAGCAATGGTAAAAACAATGAAATGAAAATGACCACTAATCAGAAAAAATTTCTATACAGACTATTGTATTTCAACAAAAAAATGTCCGGCGAAGAAGCCACCGCGTATTTAAAGGAAGAATTTAAAGTGAGGCTTGTAAATGACATCCCTTGTTCTCAGGCAGACATCTTTATCAAGAAAATCCTGAAAGAAGCAGAGAATCGAGGTGGCGGCAATGGTTCGACTAAACTCACCAGAAATGGATCATATCAGCGTCTGTCAAATTAACTTGTACCAGCAGTGCAGTTTGAAATATAAATTCAGGTATATTGATAAAATTCCATCTGCTTTTATCTCTGTTAATCTTGCTTTTGGCAGCGCGATTCATTCCAGCTTAGCTTGGCTTCATGAAGAAATTGTAAAAGGAAATATGCCAACCCTTGAAGAATTCCAGCAGGTATTTTCCATTGAATGGTATAGTCAAACAATTGAGGAAAACATTAATTACAATGGTTGCAATTGGACGGAATTATTAGAAAAAGGCAAAGCAATGCTGGCGCTGTATCATGAGAATCCGGCTAAAGAAATACAAGCGATAGAATCCGGCTTTATTATTCCCATTATCAATCCGGCAACCGGCGAACAATTGGACACCCCATTAAAAGGTATTTTTGATTTAGTTCTAAGTAGCGGCACGATCGTAGAATTCAAAACAGCCGGTAAAACTTTTGATCTTATGCTTTTGCATAAAATGCTTCAGCTTACCGCTTACAGTTACGCCTTTGAATATCTGTACAAACAAAAACCTTCCAATCTTAAGCTGATTGCTTTCATTAAAAACAAAAATCCAAAAATGGAGCAGTGGGAAACAACAAGAAACGAAAAGGATTACATTCAATTTTTTAATATCACAAAAAATATAATCACTGGTATCAAAAATAAAATCTTTTTTCCTATTTACACTTATCTTTGCAAAGACTGCGAATATCTTGAAGAATGCAAAAAGTGGGAAGGGAAATAAGGTTAAGGAAGTAGTAAAAAACACTACTTCCTTTTTAATTCGAAGTGAATCTAAAAGTGAATCTAAAAGTGGACAGCTCAAGTCATACCTGATATAATTTTATAAACTATAAGTCGTATGCTGTATAATTTATATAATTATTATCTCATTGAGGATCTTTTATGTATTTATCTAAGATATCTATTAAAGGTTATAAAGGAATTAGAGATTTAGAAGTAGAATTCAATCCCAATATAAATATTATAATTGGAGAAAATGGAAGCTGTAAATCAGCCCTTATTGATTCAATCAGATTACTATACAATTTGGGGAATCAACAAAAGGATATTTTTGTATCAGAGGATGATTTTTATTATGATAAAGATTCTAAAAAGACTCTTACTAAAATTGAAATATCATATCAATTTAGGGATTTGTCTGAAGCTCAAAAAGGTGCTTATTACGAGTTCATGGTTCTTGCAGAGGATCCAAAACATGATTATATTAATATAGGTTTAAGCTATGAATATAGAGAAAACCGCTATCCCGATTTTAGTTATTATACCGGTGCTGTTGATGGCCAAAAAGCAGAATTCAAAACATTTGAATTATTTCAGCATTATTATTTAGGAGCATTAAGAGATAGTACAAAAGACCTTTTGAGAATTAAAGGAAACATATTGGGTGGTTTGATTAAAAGGAGTATTGATAGAAATGGAACAAGTAAAAATTTTGAACAAATAATATCTACAGCAAACAATGAATTGTTAAAACAAAAAGAAGTCTTAGATGCCAGAGAAAATATTAATCAGAATCTTAAAAAAATTTATAAACAATATATAGAAAATCAAGTGGGTTTATTGATAGAGCCGTCTAAGCTTGACTATATTGTCAATGTAATAAAACCATATCTTCCATTTAGTTTAAAAGAATTAGCAGGAGATGGGTTGCAATTATGCCAAAATAGTTTGGGTTTTAATAATTTAATTTATATTGCCACAATACTTGGAGATATTGATCAGAGAATAAAAGATGAGCCATTAACTCATTATGCTCTGTTAATCGAGGAGCCGGAAGCACATTTGCATCCACAACTTCAATTAAGTCTTTATAGTTTTTTGAAGGAAACAAACAAGTGCGATAACAGTCAATTGTTTATAACCACTCACTCTCCCACATTAACATCTAAAGTGCCTTTTGAAAATTTAATACTTTTAGATAAAAAATCTTATAGGATGAGTAATTGTTTTGCTGGCAGAGAAGATGAAAAGATAATTGAAGACACAAAAAAACAAAAGGAGCTAAAAGAACAGGATTTTAAAATTAAAGAAAAAATGCTTGAGAGATATATTGATGTGACAAGGTCTCAATTGTTTTATGCAAAGAAGATTCTATTAGTTGAAGGAATATCGGAAGAATTATTAATTCCTGTTTTTTGTAAATTAGATAATTTTAAGCTTGAAGATTACAGAATTGAATTGGTAAATGTACAAGGTACATCATTTTATCCTTTTTTATATTTATTTAATTCGAAAGATGAAAAGAAAGTAATCCCAAAGAAAGTAGCTGTTTTAACTGATGATGATAGATTTACGGAGTCAAAAAAACCAGAATATTCTTTTAAAAATCTTATTGAGGATAATTATTCTAAATTAGATGAACTATATAATCAATTGATTGCCAAACATGAATCAAGCAGAGAGGAAGAGAGATATAAGCTCGCTATATTATTATGGAAAGCAATGCCGTCAAAGGCTGTTTTTGCTCAAGATTTTTCATTTTATATATGCGAAAATTTTCAAGAAGCAAAAAAAACTTTAATAATTCCGCCTTATATCTTAGAAGCTTTTCAACACCTTAAATAAGGTTAGTTTACTTATGATTTTTGAAAAGAATCATGAAAACGAAAAATACATATCTTCCAGAGGCAAAATTATTTTAGATGCCTGTCCTGGCAGTGGAAAAACGTCCACTATTGCTTATAAATTAAATGAATTAGTAAAAGAATGCGAGCAAAAATATGGAAATTTTTCAGGAATTGCATGTCTGTCTTTTACCAATGTAGCTAAAGATGAAATAACTCAAAAATATAAAGAATTTGTTGGAACATCAGTCAGTTATCCACATTCTATTTCAACAATTGATAACTTTATTAATAAATATATTACTCTCCCTTTTTATTATTTAATTAATAATTCATGCATAAGACCCAAGATAATTGATGACGAGGAATTTATAGATAAAGCATGGATGGATCGATGGAACAAAAAGTATAAAACAAATTCTGGTCAACTAATATGTTTTTCATATCCAGCCAGTTCAATTAATTTTGAATTTAAAGATGGTTATTCTTCAAGTGGACATAAACCGGATTTTTCAAAGGTTGATAAAAATATATTTAATGAATATTGTAAAAATTTAAAAAATTGGCAGATTAATAAAGGATTATTAAAATCTTCCGATTCTACATTTATTGCATTTCAAATTTTAAATAATTATCCAAGAATTGCCTCATGGTTAACTAAAAAATTTCCTGTCATTATTATTGATGAAGCACAAGACACTTCCGAAATACAGCATGCAATATTTGATAAATTGATAGAACATGGACTTGAAAATCTTGAATTAGTCGGGGATCCATATCAATGTTTGTATGAATGGAGGGACGCTAAACCAAATTTATTTTATAAAAAAAATATTGATACCTGTTTACCTTTAAATACTTGTAGGCGTTCAACTCAAAAAATAGTTGATTGTTACAGTCTTTTAAGATCAGATAATATTCCGAAGATTAAATCAATAAATAACGAAAAAGATATACCGATACAAATATATACTTATAGTATTAATAATGAAAAAGAAATTATTGATAAATATATTAACAATTGCAAAATGTTTTCAAATAATCACATAGTAGTTAGGGGGAAAAAATTAAAAAATAAATTAATTGGTAATATCGATGAAGATATCGAGCCATGGAAACATTACGCTCCCTATGAAATTTTGATAGCCAAAAATGAACTCAATGGAAAAAAAATTAAAGAATCTGTCCAACGTATACATTCATTATTGGCATTAGTACAAAATCCAAAAGCAGAGTATCATGATATAAAAGAATATGAAAAACAATTAAAACAAGATAATATGCGTAATGCTCTAATTATTGAATTTCTTAAAAATATTCCCTCATATGACCTACAATTAAGTGACTGGACAATAAAAACAGAAAAATATTTTATTGATACATTTAAATTAAAAGTGAAAATAGAGTTTGACCTAAAACAAGGTAAGTGGAAAAAGAAACATGATAGTAAAATTAAAGATATGTTTACTGTTAATTCCATTCTCCCTATCCCTATTTCAACAATTCATCAAGTAAAAGGCATGACGTTTGATTCACTTCTTCTAATGCTAAGCGAAGATAGTAAAGGGCAAAATATTTCAATTAAGGATATTTATAAACCAACTGATTTCCCAAATGAAAAACAGAGGTTAATTTATGTATCGATGTCTAGACCAAAATATCTTTTAGCAATTGGGATTCCTGATACCATTAAGAAAGATTTAATTTATAGTACATTTGGAAAAGAAATTGAAATCATATGATTTGCTACGTATTCCGGCTACAATCCGAGGTGTTGGGATTACCTGTTAAACTCATGGATCTAAAATTTTCAGTAAAAGTCAGGAGTGAAAATGTATTCAGCTTTGAGTTCTCTGGATAATAGAGAGCTATCTACAATAATATGGTTTGTAATATTGATTATTTGGGTGTCTAAAGATGCTAAAGTAAGAAACTCAATTAAAGAATTTATTAAAGCTTCTTTGAAAAGATACATTATTATTTCCTTTATATTCCTTTTTGCATATACGTTAGTATCAACATGGTTGTTAAGTCATATCGGTTTATGGGATATTTCGCAAATTAAAAATACTATTTTTTGGTTCTTTTTAGTAGCAGCTGCATCGTTCTTGGAACTATCAAATATTGCTAACAACGATGAATATTTTAAGACTTCGATTAAAGACAATTTAAAAATTATTGTTGTAATTGAATTTATTTTAAATTTTTATACATTTAGTTTTATTGCTGAGTTAATTTTTGTTCCGTTCCTTGTGATAATTGGCGTAACGTTAGCAGTATCCCAAAATAAAGAAAAGAATAAAGCAGTAGCAAAATTTTTAAACTATATTACTAATCTTGTTGCTGTATTTATTATTATTTTTACGATTTATAAACTAATAACAGAATTTAATGAAATCGCTAAAAAACAAACATTAATTGATTTTATTGTTCCAACAATACTTTCAATATTATTATTACCATACATATATATCCAATATGTTTATATTAACTACGATAAGATATTTTTTCGATTAAAATTTTTAATTAAAGATAAAATTTTATTTGTATACACGATGAAACAAGCGATAATCTGTTTTCATCTAAAAATAATACAACTAAAAAGGTGGGTAAATGCTCTCCATTATCAAAATATTAATTCTAAGTCTGATATTGATAGATCAATTGAAGAAATTTATAAACGTATATCTGAAGCAAAAAGTCCACCAATTGTTCCGGAAGAACTTGGATGGTCTCCATATAAAGCTACAGATTTCCTTAAAAGCGAAGGATTGAAAACAAATTTTTACAAGAAGTCCTTTGATAACATATGGTTTGCTGATTCTTCTTGTCTTGACGTAGATGATGAACTTATACTGAGCTCCGTTGTTTTTTGTTTGGAAGGTGATAGCGTGGCTGTAAAATTTTTAAAATTAGAGATGAATATATTTAATAAAGAAAAATTAGAAGCACCACATCAACTTTTGTTGAAAATTGCATCCCAATTGTTCGAACAAGCAATTGGGAGTAATATTTCCGCTCAAGTATCCTCTGCAATAATAAAAGGAGGGAATATACAAGAGATTATTAAATCGAAGCTCGTGAAAGTTGTTACTAAAAATTTGAATAGTAATGTCTATATGATTATTTTTTCAATCGAAATCATTTGACTGACAATATAGATACTGAATATTTCGCAAGCATTTACCCCCTCTTGCCAACCCTCTTGTCTTGCAGCCTAATCCTTGCTACAATGATATTGTTTTTGAGCATGATTTATTCTTCCTTGTTGCCGGAAACAAACCAATTTTTGGCTTGATTTGCGAAAAAAATCATATTTTTTATAGGTTCTAACCATTTTTGTAGGTTGTTATTGTTTTGCTGAATTTTTTCTTCTAATTGCCACTTTTTACGTGAAAGCTCTTGTTTCTTTTGGGAAAATTCCTCTTTATCAAACACACCTTCCAATAAAAGATCGGTTAATCTTTTTAAGGCGCAATCAGTTTTTTCTAAAGATAATTTTTGCGATTCCAAAATATTTCTTGATTCTTTTTTATCATCATCTTTAACTTCGTCAAAATATTTGATTGCCCAGTCCCTAAACTTATTAGGAATAAATATTTTTTCTAAATACGCCAATATTTGGTTTTCAATTTCTTCCATCTTGACCGGCAATTGTTTGCATAAAACACCCTTTTTTCTTTTGGTGCAGTGATAATAGGTGTAATGATGGACATTGCCGTTTTTTTGGCATTTAGTTTTTTCTTCCGCAGTTATCATACTTCCGCATTCTCCGCATCTCATAATACCGGTATAAGCAAATTCGTGAGTTTTAGACCTTGGCCTGTCTTTCCTACCTAAAATATATTGGGCTTCTTCAAATTGAGTCAAAGTAATCATTGGTTCATGAATGCCTTTATATTCTTTAGATTCTCCATCTTGTTTTCTTCTAATAATTCCGGCATAAAACGGATTAGAAAACATTGCATAAACACGACTTAAAGAGAGAGGTTTTTTACCTGTATCCTTCCGCCCTTTGGTTCTTAATCCTAATTCATTTGTAGCTATAGCGGAAATTTTTTCTATGCCATCGCTTCTTAATAATAATTCCCACATTTTTTTCACTAATTCAAACCGTTCGGGATCTTTAACAATTATTTTATTATGATTCGCATCTGTGCGGTTTAAATAGCCGATAGGCGCAAGTCCGGGCAAAATGCCTTTTTCCAGCTTATGTCTAATGCCTCTTTTTACATTTTTTCTTAAGTCAATAATAAATTGATTAGCCATGCCGAATTCAAGAACCATTAGCAATATGTTGTCTCCGGGAAAATAATCTTTTTCAAACGTGACAATATGCTTTATTGTTTCTTCTTGAAGCATCATTTGCACTGTTGCTGCGTCAATCGGATTTCTTGCCAGACGATCAAGTTTCCAAGCCAGAATACCTTGCGCTTGATTCTTCTCAATTATTTTTAGCATTTTATTAAAAATAGGTCTGCCTTGTTTTTTGGCAGACCTGGATTCAAAGAAAACATCAACAATTTCTAAATTGCGTTTCTTTGCTAATTCCCTAAGCTCATTAATTTGGGATTCAATGGAAAGCACCTGCCTCCCATCATCAACAGTGGATTTCCGAGCATAGATAATATATTTGTTATGATTTTTTACTTCCTCCATATTTTTCTTGTTGGTTAAAATCATTGGGCAAAGGTCGAAATATAATCTGACAGAATCTCATAAAATTTTTTGCCAATATTTCAGCTTGTTCGTGTGATATGTTTTCAGAAAATACTTCATTATGAATTTGTTGAAATTCCCGGATAGCCTCTTTTGATAATTGCATAAATGAAAGTAAAATGATTGATACTTTCACAATAGCAAATTATCAAAAACGCTATAAGACAGGTAATTTTGTTTGAATAAGCAACAAACGCTAATATTACCGATTTGCGCATTTTTTTTAATGTGTTCACAAGAATACCGCTCGTTGGGAATGAAGTCAAATCCGCTCAATTTTTTATGACTTATCCCCACCCTACCCTTCTTTTTTATCCTTCTGGATAATTTTATCTCTCTTATAAAAATCATCCCTTTTGTTAAAATTTAACAGGAGGGATTTTTTTATTTTATCCGCTCCTGATAATATCCTTCCGAATTTATTTAAAATCAGGAGCGGGATTAATTAATATTTTGATCTTTTTGGTATTGTCTCTCTTCGAGGGCATGCCTGCTTGCTATCAGGAGGGATAACCCCATTAGATGTTATCTAACGGGGTAAATAATTGGAGGGGTCAAACAAAATTATTATGGTTCTACAAAACTCACCACAAGTGGTTCTACTAAGTTCCGTTCGACAAGCTCATGACAAGTCACCACAAGTGGCTCAACGCAACTCGCTGCAAATGGCAGATTTTATTAATAGCATCCGGATCTTGCGTCAAAAGAGAGAGTATAAACAAAAAGAGTTGGCGTATATTTTAAACAAAAAATCATCGCTTGTAAGCAAGTGGGAAAAAGGAATTACCTTCCCAAATTTAGAAAACGCTTTTAAATTAGCCATTGCGCTCTCTACCCCGGTAGAGTTTGTTTTCAAAGAACTTTTCAATTCTCTAAAAGTAGAAATAATGCCTCGCAAAGATTATGTTTGTCAAAAGATTGTTAGAAACAAGGAAAATGGTTCGATAAGCTCACCACAAGATGGATTTAGTGAGTCTAATGGTGATAATACCATTGATACTGTAAAATAAATTTCTTTTTAATAAAATGCTCCGCAGGAAAGCCCCGCAAGCGAACGAGTTCTCAATGGGGCAGGCAGGCTTTTTTGCGGGATAAATAGACTGGTTTATTCGTAAAAAACTTTAAGATATAAAATATGAACTATAAAATCAAACAACCAAAAAGAATACTTGCTGTTGATCCTGGAACTCGTTATTTTGGAGTTGTTGTTATAGAAGATGGCGAGCTAATTTATTACGGTGTAAAAACAATCAAAACAAATCAACCACCGCAAAAAAGAATTAATGAGGCAAAGGCAATTATTCAAAAACTGATTGATTTATATCAACCACACACTTTAATAATTAAAAAGCCTAAACCGCATTGGAGCAGGCAGTCAAAGCTGTTGTTAAAAATAACTGGTGTGATTAAAGAAATGGCAAAGGCAAATAGAATGCGGATAAAAAATATAACTCCCGATCAAGTCAGAGAGAGAATTTGTGGAAACGCGAAAGCAAATAAAAATGAAATGCTTAATGTTTTATTACAAAAATATCCTGCTTTGCGGATTATTATAGATATCAATAAAACCAAAGACATATATTGGAATCACTTGTTTGGTGCTATAGTGTTGGGAATTTTAGTCTTTTATAAAAACGATGAGATTCTTAAATAAAAATAATTACAATAATGATACATAAAAACTTGACTTATTTTAAAGGAAATGTAAAATAAATATAATCTACAATAAATAAAAAAGAGAATTGTAGTCTTTTAGTAGATTATTGTATTTTTTATACTTGATTCCCTAAAATATTAAGGAGGCAAAAAAATGGAAAACAAAAAAGAAGATACCTCTGCAATATTTTTCCAAAAAGATGACAAACTATTATATATTACAGGAATAATTGGAGTTGCAATATCTTTTGCTGATTTCATTGGAATTTTAGATAATTTTTTATGGATAAAAAATAGAATTCCTCAACTGATTTTATTGCTTTTGGCAACAACAGTTTTATATTTGAGTAAGGCTTTAAAAAGAATAGAAAATAAAATAGAAATTACCGCCTTATATAATTTAACAAAACCTGATGTTATTGTATTTAAAGGATTAACAGAGGCGTATAATTATATTTCTAATAAAATTATAAATGCTAAAAAAAGTATAGACGATATTACATGGGCTGCCTATACAGGTCATAGAACAAAAGAAGAACAAGAAGCTTACAATAATTATGTAAAAACAATTGAGAGAGTATGCAAAAAGGGGACTATCAGCTACAGAGAAATTGCAAGTCTTGCAGATAAACATTATTTTACACGTTCATTTAATCTGTTAGAACATTATAGTTACCATTTAGCTTACCATAATTTATCATCACTAACTGTACCTTTAATATCATATATTATTATTGACAATGAAGAAGTTATTATTGGATTTTATAAAGTACCTGGTCAAAAAGAACCTTTAGAAGGGATTAAATATATGAACATTTGCAACCCTGTTCTCGTTAAATTTTTTAAAGATTATTACGATTGTATTTGGAACGATGCTGAGAAATTAAAAGAATCTACCGATATAAATATGCAAAAAATTAATGAAATTAAAGTTAAATTGGGAGCATAGTTGTTTAAAAATATTATTTATTTATAATGAGTCTAATTATAAATAAATGGAATGAAATTTATGAAAATAAAAATAGATGAAATCCAAAAAAGAATAAGACAACTTAATGGCGATGGTTGGCTTTTTTATGATGTTCACAATAGAGATCATATCGCCTACAAAATTTTGGGGATTAATGATAAAAAACTGACTTCAAGACGTTGGTTTTATTTTATACCAAAAGCAGGAACATCTATTAAATTAGTCCATCGGATTGAAAATAAACGTTTGGAGAACATTCCCGGGGATACAATTACATATTTAGGTTGGCAAGAAATGCAATTGCAATTAAAAAATATATTATCTAATAGTAAAAAAATATTCATGCAATATTCACCTTTAAATAATATCCCAACTATTTCATATGCTGACGCTGGAATGGTAGAGTTAATAAGAAGTTTTAATATAGAAGTTCTTTCGTCTGCCAATCTAATTCAATTTTTTGAGAATCAAATAGACGAATACGGGATTTCGCTCCATAGAAAAGCGGGTGAAAAGATACAAATAATTAAAGACATGGCTTTTAATCTAATAATTAGTCATATCAATTCTGATAAAATTATTACGGAATATGATGTTCAAAAATTTATATTAGCAGAATTTGAAAAGGAAAATCTTACGTGTGAAGGCATATATCCTATAGTTGCTGCTAATTCGCACGCGGCTGACCCGCATTTTGAACTAACGAAGAAAAATTCAACTATAATCAAAAAAAATGACAGAGTATTAATTGATTTATGGGCTAAAGAAAATATGCCAAATGGTATTTATTATGATATCACATGGTGTGGATATATGGGATTATTTCCCCCGGAAGAATATTCTAAATTGTTTAATATAGTAGTTCACGCCAGAGATGCCGCTAAAAATTTTATAATAGAACGATTAAAAAAAGAGGAACCAATTTTAGGATGGGAAGTTGATAAAGTGGCGCGTGACCATATCAAAAATATGGGATATGGCGAATATTTTATACATAGAACTGGGCATTCAATCCATACCAGTGTTCATGGCAATGGCGCGAATTTAGATAACCTTGAAACTAAAGATGACAGAGAGATTATCCCTGGATCTTGTTTTTCCATTGAACCAGGAATATATAAAAATGGAATAGGAGTGAGATCCGAGATTAATGTTATAATAGATTATCAAAAAAATCTCATTATAGTCGGACCAGAACAACAGGATCTTGTTTTAATAAAATGAATTTAAAAAATTATATTGTTAAGCTAATAATTAAGAGTTATATTTTGAAATATCTAATTGATAGGAGTTAATTTATGAAAACATTTTTAATTGAAGAAGAATACATTCGACTTTCTTTTGTAGCAGATAATATTTTAGGAAAAGGATCTATCGTTGATGCTTATTATGGAGATATTAATTTATTGAAAGATTTACCTCAATTTGATGTGCCAACTCTTATTAGAGAATTAGAACAGTTGCGAAAATCAATCAGTGGTAAATTTCATGATGAGGCAGACATTTTTAGAAAGACAATGCTTGAAAAACAAGTAGATGCATTAATAATGTATATTCGCATTAAAAAGAATTTAATAGATATTGGTTATAAAGAAGCTGTAAAAGTGCTTCTTGATATTGATATTGTTGAAGAACCCCAATTACAGCTCATGGAACAATTACGTTATAAATTGCAAGAGTTATTAAAAAAATCCGGTTATCAAGGAACATTATTTGAAATGTTTAATCTTTGGAGTACTAAAAATGAAATAGATGCGGATGAATTTCTTAAAGAAGTAAAAGATATTGCATTAGTTTTTTTAACTAAAACCCGTGATAAAGTGTTGTCAAAAATACTTTTACCGTCAGAAGCAGAGGAGCTCATAAAAAGTTCAAATGTTGAATTTGCTGTTGTAGATACTAATCAGGGTTGGTCTGGATACAACTATTATGATCGTAATTTTTTTGGTAAAGTTGTATTTAATCGTAAAATAAAAAGAAATAAAAATAGTGCATTCGGCATCGTTGCACATGAAGCATATCCGGGACACCATACCTCGTGTATTATTAGGGAGTATCTTTATAACAAAAAAAAATTAGGAGCGGAAGCATCTA
>JACQWU010000122.1 GCA_016209155.1 Candidatus Desantisiibacteriota bacterium
ATAAAGATTATTTAAATTAATAATTCTTTTTATTAAAAGTTTAAATAGGGTTTCAAATGAAATCTGATTATAACATAACCCCTTTTGTTCATCTTTTAGTTTTAACGCTGTAATTAATTCAATTACCAATTCTTCATTAAGATGTTCATCAGCAGTGAATAAATCAATAAATTTTTTTGGAGGTTCAGCTTGTATTTCTTTTATTTTAAACCTTCCTCTGTCTCTTCCTATTCCTATTTTCCCAATTTTCTCAACGACTTTTATAAATTTTTCATAATGTTCAATTGCTTCACCTATAAGAAGGATATCAACAATCAGCTCTTCTTTGGGAGTATACATTTTTTTTGTGTCAAGCCTATCGTACTTTTATTAAAGTTATTCTTTAAACATCGTTTTTTTCAGGCGGTAAAAATACAAAAAGCTAAAATAAAATTATAATCAAATTAGGATTTTTTTATAATTTTTGTACCTGTTTTATAATCAAAGAATATCCCGCTTGTTCAAAATGCTTATCATTTGTTAATGTTTTTTTGATATTAAATATTCGCATAACTTCAAAACTTGTACAATCAGTAAATCCCCAGTCCTTATCCATTCTTTTTTGATAAAATACCCATGCATTATTATACATTTTGTTAGTTATTTTGATTATCCTAACACTTGGAGATTTTTCAAGCTTATCAACAAACTCAATTAGAGCTTTTCTAAAAGTTACTTTGCTTAAAGCATTAATAGTTTCAACAATAACATAATTTGTAGTAAAAAACTTAACCCGTTTTTCGAGAAGTTCTTTAAATAATTCTAAAATAACTTCATGGTAGTTATCACTTTTATTAATTGAAGCAATCCATGCAAAGCTGTCAATAAAAATAATTTCCCTCATTTAGGTACTCCATAGAGATAAAAATTATGATTTTCTGCAAGGTCTTTGATGCCAGTTTCTACAGCAATATTCCCCAGTTCAAAAAGCGGATCTTTCTTTTTCTTAATTTTAATATTTCTCTTTCTTTTTTTAATATTTGATTTTAAACAATGAATTACCTTAAGCAATTTTGGCATAACTTCGTCTGGTATATTTTGTAGCTCTTTGATAACTTTTTCTCTATATTTAATTTGCGAGTACATTTTATATCTCCTTTTTGAATACTAAATATATTTTTATTATTTTTTTCCTCCTTAAAGAAACATATTATAGTATAATACATTTAAAAGTAAATAATAACAAAAAAATTTAAATAAAATTGTTAAACTTTATCTGGAAGTGCCATTAATACCCTGCCTTTTAAGGCAGGGATGAATTGGCACTAAAATAAATAATAAAGAATTCCTATCAGAGACAGAAGATACCTCGCAGCTTGCTGCGAGGTTCTTCATCATTAATTACATAAAATTTTATATCTCCCAAATCCACTCGTAGTATTTTGTCCAACTCCGATTATTTCTCCTAATTTTAAATAAGGATAAAATGAATTTAAATCACCGGATAATTTAATTGTTCCAGATTGCCCGCCAATTTTCATGGATATATTCTGTCTTGAGGAAAACCTATTAAAATCTTTCCATTTTGTATCAGATTCTGTTTTGATAGATTTTGCATTTTCAATAAGAACATGTTTTTCATTTTCAATTTTCTCTTTATCAAAATCTTTACCATTGCAATAAAGATTATTTAAATTAATAATTCTTTTTATTAAAAGCTTAAATAAAGTTTCAAATGAAATTTGATTATAACATAACCCCTTTTGTTCATCTTTTAGTTTTAACGGTGTGATTAATTTAATTAATAATTCTTCATTAAAATGTTCATACCCAGTGAGTAAATCAATAAATTTTTTTGGAGGTTCAGCTTGTATTTCTTTTATTCTAAACCTTCCTCTATATTTCCCAATCCCAATTTTCCCGGCTTCTTCAATAACTTTCACAAATTTTTCATAATGCTCAATTGCTTCACCAATTAAAATAATTTCAACGGAAAATTCTTCTTTATGGGAATATGCTACCTTTGAGTCAAGCAGAGGTGAAATTACATAAGGATGAGGCTTATCTATTTCAAAATAAGCGAAATAAAAACAATTTAATTTTTTATCACAAGAGGAGCATTCAGTTTGTTCCCACCTATAAAAACATGCTTTATTCCGGAAAACTTCACCAAACGCCCCTCTCCACATATCACCTTTTTTTTCATCCGCGCCAAGTATGATTTTGTCTTGAGGTGTAAGGATAAATTTCAAGTTTAGCATATTGAATTCGGATAAGGATTTATCAATAATGGAAGTATCAAATAATATTTTCATTTCTTTTTCCATGATATAACTTTTTTAAATCGTTCATTCTGATTTTTTTTACAATTGTAGTTATATCTCCTGTTATTTCACCCGAATATATTACAATACCTTCTTTTTTTGAAAGAGAGATTGTTTCACGAGTTGGCTTTAATATAATTTTATTGTTAATTTTTTTTATTTTCAATAGTTCTCCTGATTTTAACCCAAATATGCATTATATTATGTTGTTTTAATAGAAAAACATTTTTTAGGATAGTCAATTGTAAGGATAAAGTTACTTAAGAAGCTTTTAACACCAAGTAATGGTATTTTTAAATTTGGCATAAAGTCAATTAACACATTATCTATTTTAAATTCCGGCAATTGTATGCACATTGTATGAGGATTTTTTATGATAACAGGTAGCCAAGCTCTATTATTTTTTAAGGCTAAATTTAATATTTCCATTAATATATTTGCACCATATTTTTTGGAGGTATATATATTACGACAGGGTCAGCATAACCCTTTTTTATGGCATTATCATATGTTTCTAAAATTGTATTTCCTGAAGTTACAATGGTCTCATCATCGAAATCTTTTAAAGCAATATATTTCCCGGAATATTCTTCTGTATCTTTTCCAAAAATTTGTGTCATAATAGCTACATCTCCCTTTTATAATATTATATATTTTATAATACCATACTTTTTATTAAAACTCTATTTTTAGCTTACATTTACTGCTGGATTAGTATCAATTAAAATATTATGTAAGAAATGTTATTTAACGTAGGAATTATATTACCCATACAACTCTTCCCTTCTTTAAGGTAAAATAATTTGCATTTTATCTTCTATATGTAACGGAAGTATCAAATAAAATTTTCATTTCTTTTTCCATGATATAGCTTTTTTAAATCGTTCATTTCGATTTTTTTTTACAATTGTAGTTATATCTCCTGTTATTTCACCCGAATATACTACGATACCTTCTTTTTTTGAAAGAGAGATTGTTTCACGAATTGGCTTTAATATAACTTTATTGTTAAATTTTTTTATTTCCAATAGTTCTCCTGATTTCAAACCAAATAGGTGTTAAGTTAAAAATAATGAATTACTACAATTAACCAATAAAAACAACTGTAAACTGTAATAAGCCCTTGCTATATAAGTATTTTTTAGATGTTAATTTCACAAAAGCCTTGTAAATCAAGGTGATTTAGTGGCGAGAGATACTGGTTTCGAACCAGTGACCCCTGCTGTGTGAAAGCAATTATAGTTTAATGACATTATTTAATTTCAATTTATATTCTAAAAATAAGTTTGCAGCTATCTACCGAATAAATTCTTTTGATTTTTGAGATTTCATCAAAATCTGTATCAAAAGAAATAATATATTTTAATTTGTCATGAATCATATATTGTAATAAAAAACAGTCATTGTAATTCAGCATTCCGCTATATTCAGTTAACATTTCCAGAATATCATTATGAAATTCTTTTATTCTTTCACTTATCCATTCAATGTCTTCTGCTTTATAATCCATTTTTATTTTGGAAATTAATTCCGGAAATTCTTTCTCTTTTCCTTTACTTTCAAATCTTTTAGATAAAACGTTTAATGCTTCATTTAAAACTATATCTGTAATTATTATATTTATTTTATGCTCTGATAATGTTTTTAAAATATCGTCTCTTATTTTATTCCATTTATCTTGTTTATCTAATATTGAGATAAATGCATTAGTATCAATTAAGATATTACTCATTATAAATATCCTCAGATTCTGTTAATGCATCTCCTCCGATAGAACAATAATTTATTTTTTTTATAAAATCTGAAATTTTAATACCAATTTTATGCTTAACAGGAATTAGTATTCTTACTTCAGTTTTTTTAGCTATTTCTTTATTCTTTATTTTTTCTAATAATCTTATTGAACCTCTATCATAAATACCTTTAATAGATAAATATTTGATCATTATTAGCACTCCTTTAAATTTTTAAATAATATCTTCATTAAGTTCTTTTAAAATGTAAAATATTTTTGTGGTAAAGTCAAGAATTTTTGTTTTATCTGTTTTATATGGTCATATGGATATTCCCATTGTTAATCAATCAAATCTCCCGGTTTATATTTTGTTCCATGAGATAATGCAATTACATATTTATTAAGTTTAGGATCAAAAACTCCAATAGCTTCAAAAAGATGGGCTACAGCATGAGCAATAACAATCGCAACCGGCAATGATGCCGGTCCATTGATCTTCAAAATCTGACCACCTTTAAGAATATTATTCTCAATCATACTATCAAGGATTTTACCAGCATCACGAACAATTTGGTCGTTTTGCGCCGGTTCTCCGAAACCAATTCTCAATAAATTATTATCCTCTAAAGATATTTTATATGAAATCATTTCTCCATCCTTTCCGGAATTCACTATTTCTATTAAATTTCTGCAAGTCTTTTTATAGTTGGCCGATCATAAACTTTTTCACCTCTTTCAAGATGATGTACTGATCCGCGATATATCCCGTCTTTATCAAGTTCAGGAACTATATCTTTTACTCCGTTTTAATCACTATATATCTCTGCAATAATCCGAAGATTAACTTTTCTACAAAATTCCTGCTATTCCGGTAAATGATTTAAATCACCTATCAATAATATTGCATGAGTAGCAGAAGCGCAAATAACTTCGTTGTCCTCAGATGTCCTACCACCTATATCAATTAAGGTCAAAGGAAGCTGACAATTTTTCACTGAATCGGCTACTCTTTGGATAAATTCCGGTGTAAATTTTGATTTATAAGCTGCTTTACATTCTGCCGCAAGTTCAGGATTTGCATTCATAGTCTCCTGAAACCATGCCCCTTCTCCATCAGGACAGGCAGTAATCACATAAGGATAAGGCTCATTCTGAATTCCGATTGCCTTCTTAAGCCCTTCACGCAAACATGATTTACCTGACCTCGGAGGGCCACAAAAGACGAGTTTCAACAGAAAATCTCCGTAATACCTAAAAATAACAAATGATAATTCACCTTCTACATGTAGTGGTGGGTTACCATCCCTCTTTCATTTTTTTAATTCCATACCCATTTGTTTCGGCTTGTTGGCAAGGGAAAAACCATATAAATACAGTTCAAATAAGTAGCTAATAAAATTATTTTAATGGATAAAATGGAGAACTCTTCTCATTATTAATAAATTTGTTATACTCTTTTTCCCACCAATATCTTAGCTTAATTTTATAAGTATTATATAAATATTTTTCAACCTCTTTATATTCGTCAGAAACTTCTTTTTCTATTAATTTTTTCCTTGATTCATTAAGATATACGTCTGCAATCCCTTCTTCATTATTCGGATATAGGACTATATCAAATTCTAATGAATCTTTAGGATGATAAATTAATACTTCTTTAACACATTGATGTTTAATATAATGATCCTTATGTGAAAACCTCATGCTTGCTATATCAATAAATTCAGCAGCAGTAAGCCAGACTGTTGCAAGTGTTTTTTCAATGTCGCTGCCATTTTTTAATTTTTCAAGACATATTTTTTTGAAATTTATATATTCTTTTTTTAATTTAATATTCCCATTATCATTTTCAATATAAATGCAACCTTTTTTTAGTTCGTCGTTTCCTTCATGTGCAAGTATGCAACAATGTTTATAAGCTTCAAAAGCATCTTTTGCTTTATTCTTTAAAATTTCATAATCTTTATCAATAAGATTACACGCAATGGTAATTTCATTTTTTTTACCCGCTCTTCCAACCTGATTATCACATCCGTCAATAATTCTCATAAAAGCAACAATTTTCATAATATCAATATCTATAAATTTTTCTTTTTTATCTTCTAATTTAAGTTCTCTTTCATTTGATAAATATTTAACACCTTTTTCATTATCATCTTTATCAAAAGGCATACGTCTTCTATGATTAAGACATACTTCCAAAATAGCCTCGGACAAATTCAAATTAAATTTTTTAATTTCTATCCAGCCAAGATCATCTGCCATTTTATCATTATTAAGCCTTTGCACTGACAAAAAATGATGAAAGTCTCTTATCTCATTAGGGAAAAGAGGGATTTCTTCATTTTTTATTTTTATAAAATTTAAACTATGACCGCAGTCGTGAAGTAAAATCCCGGCAATTAAACAAAATCTTTCGTTTATATTAAAAAATTTTTTATCTTTATCAAAAGTGAAAAATTGCTCTGCAAATTTAAGAAGGTTATGATGATGCCGTCTTGCATGTTCCACCATTTCAGGGATTTTATCCCCTGTCCATATATGAACTCCTGCTTTAGTAATCATACCTTCTAACTTCTCTCTATAGTAACTAAGATTATCTTTAGGTGTATCCTTTAAAAGTATATTTATTATCTCTTTTGAATAAACCTCCAAACGTGCGTCTTTAGACTCTGATTCATATTTATCTTGAAGTTGTTTACCAAGTGTGTCAAGGTGTCCATTCTTTATAAGATTTTCTATTTCTGGAGCAAGATTTTTTTTGAAATCTTCTTCTCCTTTGTCAATCATTTTTAAACGTACAACATTTTTTTCCCATTTATGATAATCAACACCTATTGGGTATTTCGGTATTTCAATAATTTCCAACGAACTTTCATACAAATAACATATAGTAACTTTTTCAGGATATAGCATACCTTGCAAGGTTGCATATGGAACGACACCTTTATAACCTCCGGTAATGTTTAGATATATTCTGTATGAATCATCATTTTTGTATTTATTAATAATACTATTTATTTTTGTAAATAACTCAGTGATCCCTTTATTTTTAAACTCTTCACCATCATATGCATTTATTCCATCAATGGGAGTAATTTTCTTTTTGTTTATTTCTTGATTTTTTTTCTTCTATTCTTTTAAAAAGATAACTAATTTCCTGCGGAAGTCGATCTTGAGGAGTATTAACTGTTTGTTTGTTTTTTCTGAGATTTATTTCATAAATAGGATCAATGCTTTTATTAAAGTCGGTTAAAAAGCTGCATACTTCTGATTTCAAATCATTCTCTGATAGAGAATTTGATTTAATATTATTTCGTATTTCTCCAGACTTACTATTTAAATTTTTTATTGAACGTTGCTCCCCTTTATCATTACCCGGTTTCCTGCTTTCTGTCTCACCTCCATTTGTTAATAAAGATATTCCAACTGTAAGTATATGAACTATTTTTTTTTCATCCATTCTGTGTCTCTTTTTTTTCTATTTCTTCGAGAGTTTTCAATGTGTCTTCTTCGTGATTGTTTTTTCTTTTTTCTCTTTCTCTCATGAAATATCCATACCCCTTATCAGCAGTATCATCTGGAGAATAATACTGAATCGGAATATCCAACAAAGGATTTTTTTTAACCAGGTTAATTTGTAATACTCTTAACAAGTCTTTAATATTTGTACTATTGGAAGTATCTGCTAAAAATTCTTTAACATATCCTGAAAGTTTCTTGTCTTTTATTACTTCTTTATCAATATGTTCAAGATCGACATTTTCATCGTCTAACTTTTGAAACCAATTTTTTTCAGGATTTTCAACTAAGACTTTGTCAATATTAAATCTTACACTTCCCATTCCAATCCCTTTGCCCATACCGAGTTTATGTGCATGCTTTTCAGAAGACTCTACTGGATTTTCTGAAAGCGTCAAACACCAGAGAAGCATTCCTAATTCATAAGTATCCAGAGATTCAAATTCGATTGCACCTTTAAATTTAGTTTTTTTAAAAAGGACTTTACATGTTGAATTAAATTTTGTATGAGGAAATATTTCTACATCATTACCGTTTTTATCCTTAATTATATTTTTTCCAGCATCGTCAGAAAGTTTTTCAGATATAAGACTTAAATACGCTTCCCAATTTACAGGAGTAGGATCGGGATGATGTAAATAAAATTTTCTTCCTCTTATTACACCTGGAGTATTTGACCATGGAGTATCAATATTTTGAGTGTAATATGCAGCTCCAGCAGTCCCATTTTTTGCTTTAAGATAGAACGGATAATATTGGGGTTTAGGACTTGCCAATATTTTTAGAGGTATCGATTTTATATCCATATCTTCAATAACTTTATTCGCTGTACATGCAACCTTAAACCTTACTCTACCTGAGATTCCTTGTTTATTATTTTCATCCTTTTCAGGTGTCCAACCAAAAAGTCTGGATGCAGAGCATAAATGTTTTTCATCCAATTTTGAGTTAATTATCTGCTTTGGTAGTATTTCCTTAAGACTGGCATTTTCAGCACTTTTAAACATGGAAACTGGACCAAATTCCAATATTGATTTATCATCTATTGATTCACCATCTTTTTTTTCATAATATACAACTTGCCCATTTTCAAGTTGGCCATAAATATCAATATAATCTTTAGTTGAAACACTATATGCGTTAGATTCATCTTCTCCATAAGTTACAAAGGTATATAATTCGCTCTTTTTTATATCGCTTTCTCTTACTTTTTTATCTTCATAAAATTTTTGGAGAAAAAATTTTCCTTCAACAAAATCATTAGATATACCTGTCCATATTTTACCATTATGAGTAATTTCAATCACTCTTTTATGTCCATAATTTAGTTTAGGGAAATTACAATATTTAAAATTAACTTTATCCGCTGTAAAATTTCTTCCAACATTAAACGATTCACAATTAAAAACCTCATCATCCCATGGGCAATAAAATTTTTCTCCATTTTCAATAACAATTTGTCTTTTATGTTTATTTCTTAGTTCAAATCTACCTTCGTCCTCTTTTATATTTATTGGAAGAGCTATCGCTGTAAATTCTTGTCCTCCTAATTTAAAACTCATGACCACTTTTCTACCTGTGTGTATTTTCCATAATTTCACTTCTATGGGTTTATTTCTATATTCGTTAATCTTATCTTCATCTACTAAATTAATAGAAGATAAATTTTTCAGTGATTTGATTGCTTCTTTTAAAGCTCCAAGCGGAAGTTTGGCAACCTTACATGGAACTATTTTATTATCTCTGTATATACCTATTAAATTTCTAAATTCATCTTTTTTTCTAAATGAAAATTTTTTTTCTATTCTATCCAGCACTCCAAACGTGCTATTTGTGGCAGCTTCAACTACACTGCGAACCATCCCTTTGATCGAGGTTGGAGGGATACATAAATGTTCATTTATATTAAAAAAATCCATCGCTTTATGTTCACCATCTTCAACTTTATATATTGTCGTTCCTTCAGGATCAGGAATAAAAAGAGGACTTAAATTTTCCAGAGTATATTCTATTCTACCTGTTAGCCCATCATAATAATGGAGCGGCTTAAATTTTTCTCTTTTTTTACTATCACCAATAGAAACAAAATTATATGGGTATATAAATTGAGACATTTCCATCTCCTATAATAATAGTATTAATGTTTTGGCAAACTTTCTAACCTGTTTATCCAATAATTTGGACGGCGTTTCTGATGCATTACAGCAAGAATTAATAAGATGTCATTATCTATAAAATAGAGCAGATTATAAGGAAATCTCTGTAAAGATTTTTTTCTAATACGCCTACCAATAGGTGTAAAAGCTTGAGGATTGATTAATATTACAGCAACTGCTTTTCTAATTTCATTGATAAATGTAATCCCAAGACCCGGTGCTTCGCTTTCATAATATCTGGCAGCTTCAATAAATTCTATTTCTGCTTCCGGATGAAATGATTCTTTTATCATGAAATTTCACCTATTGCTCGTCGATATACTTCATCTGCTGGTATTGCAGATACTTTCTTTTCCTGAAATTCCTTAAGCCGACGCTCTGCTTCACAGACCCAGAGGTGCTCAATCTCAGAGTCTGATGGTGTATCCAGACTTAGAATCAATTTTTCTGCAAGTTCTGCACGAGATTTTATCTCAAGTTTCATTGCTTCAACAGTTATTTCTTCAAGTTTCATCGACATAATTCAACCTCCTTCAAATCAAATTTATTATATACTATATTTTATGTCTTTTTTTTATCTTTTTCCCATCGGACTTACAAATCTCCATAATATAGGTTCATCCTGATCATTTAAATATTCTTTTATTTTAAGTTTAGGATATCTCTTACCTGAATTTTTAATAATTGCAGGATAATCAATTGCAATTGAACCTGAAACCCTTTGTTCAAAATAAGCTTTTTCCTCTTTTCCATTTTTTTTGTATGATCCCCATAGTATTAGAGTCCTGATTTTTTCTTTTACTTCAATTTCTGATGAAGTTATTTTATCCGGTAAATTTGAAATTTCTCCATCCTCGATTAAAATTAAAATTGAAAATTTATCATAATCAACCCTTCTCCATTCAATTTGACCTTTATCCCAGAATATTCTTCCTTTTAGTCCATATTCTTCAATTTCATTTCTATTTAAATCAGCAATCATTCCGCCTATATCAGAAAAATTAAATCTATGAACATATTCAATCAGAGCATATGTATCTTTATATTGTTTTATCCATTCTAAAAAAACTTCTTCATTAATCCATGTTTGCAAAGAATTCTTATCAATTTTTCCTGTTTTAACTTTTAAATTCATGTTTTATTTTTTCCTATATATGCCTGCAATTCTTTTTTAAAAGCTCTTATCGCTTTTTCTATTATAATGAATAACCTATCATCTTTATTAACCCAGAAGTTTTCCCCTGATTTTATTGGAGTTTCAGGAATATGTATAAATTCACCAATATCCCCACCCGTTTTATCAGTGAAATCAGCAAAAATACCTTTGTTATCTTTATTAAAATTATATGTAAGTCCTTCTATTGTAATGTTTCCTTTTAGCAATTTGACTCTGCCGAATCCTTTATTTTTCCCGTAACCTATTAAAATTTGTCCGTTATAAAGATCTTTTAGAAGTAATGCAACAAGCCCCAGGTGCCATTCTTCAAAATCTTCAAGTCTGATTAAAAATTTCATATCACCCGAACTATCCTGTTCCGGGTAATTCGGGAAAAATGGTCTTGAATTGAACTTTTTCTTTTGCGCAGCTCCACCTGTAAATCTATCTATTGCTACATGATCTATTAATTTAAGATGTCCCTTAAATTTTTCTTTATTTTCAGGTTCCGCATCACTAAAGCTTATTCTACCACCCATAGCACCAAAACCGAATAATTTACTGATAATACATGCTTCATCGTAAATTTCATTATAATCTTTATCTTTTAATTCTTTCGCTTTTATTCCTAAAGTTTTAACATCCCATACAGAATTTTTTGCATTCTGGTCGTTCTTGTTAATATTGTATATCAATGTTCTGATTATTTTTTCAGCATGAGATCTAAAACATCCTCTTATAGAACTGCCAGGGATATATGGAATATTATCAGGATAACAACAAAATGCCGAATCAACACTGACAGGTTTATCATCAATAGGAAGATCTTTTAGCTCATTAATTGTGATGGTATTTTTACGATTTACTATATCTGTTGGAAAGCCTGTTTTAACAAGTATTGGGTCAAGAGGTCTTATTATCCCCTTTATTTTTATAACTTCAGGAGTAAATTTTATTTTTGAAATATTTTTATTTAAAGAAATATTATGTTTTTTTAACGATGTTATTTTTTCAACTCTGGGCAAAGCATTGGTTTTTTCCAGAGCAAAGTTTAATATGTCATCAGGATTTGTTCTCTCAAAATAAAAACATTCTAAAATCGTGAGTTTGAAATTGCCGTGTCCTGTCCCAGTTTTGCCTCCAATTGATGCTAATCCGCTTCCCATAATTTCAAGAACATCAATTAGAAGATTTAAATTTTCAAATTCTACTTTTTCTCTAAATTCACACGAAAATTCGAAACAAGCATTTGAAGAAACCACCTCATCGTGAAATAAATATTTTTCCAGAGACGATCCTCTTTCTCTATCTATCGAATTTCTATCTTGAATAAATATTTTTACATTTTTATCAGGAACAAGTATTGCATCAAGAACAATAAGACGGGATTCTTCCCCTTCACCTTTCTTGCCTGCGGAACCAAAAAGTGATCTAAAAATAGGATTAAATTCTGCTTTTTCAAAAGCAATATCATCAAGCATTAATCTTTTTTTCGCAATGATAGCCATTATTCCACATATCGATGTTCCGGGAATATACGGATTATCATTACTATCCCGCATTATTAAATTATCTATAAAATCCCCTGATTCCCCTGACCCAATATGCAATGGACTTTGAATTTGAATATTTCCCTTAAAATAATAGTTTCTCATTTTTTTGAAGACCTTCCCATCAGTTCTTTAATAATTTTCCGTAAAACTTTTATTCTCCAAATTTTATATTCATCTATGGTCACTTCAAATTTAATCATACTTGTTCCCCAGCTTTTTACTAACTCATATAATACATTATCTGTTCTGGTTGTTTTTTTCTTATACCAGTCAGGAATCTTTTCTGCAAAAATTTTGACTATCTCATATTCCCATTCACTTTCTTTTTTTAATTGTTCATGTTTCAAAAAATCAGCCCATTTTTCAACGTCATCGGATCTGCTAATAAGCTCAAAAAAATGTTCTTTTTGTGTTTTATTTGAAAAATTACAAAAAAAATCAATAAGTTCTTCACTGCTATTTTTATCATCAAATATATCTTTAAATATTAAAATAGGTTTAATTTCATTTTTTAAACATTCTTTTATAGCTTGTTTAACAATCCTTACTCTAATTTTTTCTTTTTCATTCATATACATTTATCCTGTAAATGGAATGGATCATTAATTTTAATTTCACCAAATCCTTGAGAACGTAAAAGGCCAATTCCTTTATTTTGTAGATCAGTAAGTCGGTATGAAATACTTTGATGGTCATCTTTTGCTTCGAAAGTATAGCAAAAGGTGCTTCCTATCGAAATAGCTATTTGTTCTTCCTGAGGCCTTCGATAAGCTCCATTCCATCCTTGAATTACTTTTATTGAAGAGAAATAATAATCCATTAGTGAACATGTATTTAAAATATCATTCAATTTTTCCTGTATTAATTCTCCTGGAATATATGGCAAATATCTGTGATAGGCATCCATAATTATAGTATCTGAGTAACATGTTATTATAAATTTATTATTTTTTAGTAATATATCATCTTTAATATCATCTTTAGCAATATATCGAGTTTCATTATCAAGTTTTAATTTAATACGACCTGGTGCTCTTCCTATAGGAATTTCTATTTCTTTTTCTACAAAAAAATTTATATTATCAGTTAGTTTTTTTTCAATATTTATATCTAATGAATCATCTATACTAATATAACCGGCAAAAAATGATTTTCGAGGAATTGTTATTCTTGAAAAAAGCATTCCTTCTTTCGTAGTACCACTATTCACATCACGCTCATGCTGTATTTGCTGATTAAACGGTTGCAAAACTGTTTCACAGGTTGGCGGATTACCGTAATAAAAATTTTCATACTTTATATCATCTCCTATTTCATCCGGCATTGGTTTTAAAAGATAATCCCATATACCCGCTCCTATGCCATCTTCCGCATAATCAACTTTATCACTCTTAAATCCCGGACAAATTTTTTTTGTTCTTGCCGATAAAGGCACTGGTTTTACTCTATAATTATTTTTGATAGGATAAAGATTTGAAAAAACAACATTTCCAGAATAAAAAATATCCATAAACCATTTAGAAGGAGGAGTTAATGTCCCGGGTTTTATTCCTGTCATTGATGCAATAGCGCCCCATACAATACGGCCGGGAATATAGTTCAAACTTTGATATATATTTTTCATATCCTGCCTTGATGAAAGACAAATATCCTCAGTTACTTCTGCAAGAAGTCTTCTGTATATTTTCATTTATAATATTCCTTTTACTTTTCCATATTTCAATATGTGTGTTAATATCTACTTCCCAATCTTTATCCAGAGGATTAAATCTGCATTGCCCTGAACCACGATTTCTATTTCCACCTATATTTGTGACTAATCTCATTGCAAGTAAAATTAATACTCTATCAATTTTTTTTATTTTATCATCAACATTTTTATTGTAAGACGCTATTTCAATTATATTCCCTTCGAAGGGCAATGGGAGATCAACCATACCAGCAGTAAATAATGCATCTTCTTCAGATCTTTTAAGAAGCGGATTAATTTTATTTCTGGTACGTTTTTGATAAATTGCTTCAGGGCTGTTTTTATTTATTTTTTCAAATAATTCTTCATTTGTCTCATTGATATATGCTCCGGAAAAATCATATCCTCTGGTAATTTCACTACCCGGGATACCGAATATTCTGCATAACGGACATGATTTTTTTATATTTTCACAAAATTTCCCCTTCCCTGTTTTCTGAGCATCACATATATGATTATATTCATCAAATGAGACTTTATAAGTTTTATCATTTTCAACGCAATGCTGTCTTATTGCAGCTTTTATCCTACCCCTTATACTCGATCCCGGAATATATGGAACTCCATTTGAAAGCACTGATACCATATCATAATTCCCTGAATCTATTACTGATGAAGCTATAATAAAAGGTGAATTAAAAAGCAACTCATATTTGATATCTTTACATTCATTCATTATTTTCTCCGACTTTTATCAGCCCTATCATTTCTATTGCATCTATTAGAAGTGTTGAATCATAATTCATGTGGTCTTTTTTTATTAAAGGTAATTTATCACTGTCAGGCAATTTTAAAAGATTTAATACTTCTTTAAAATTTTTTTCTTGTTCATCTGTTAAATGTTTTTTCCATATTTCATAATCGACTTCTGCTTTAAATTTTTTTTGATAAAAAATGTTTTGAAGCTCTTTCAATTTACTATTTAGAAAATTTTTTCCCAATAGTATTGCAGCTTTATTTAGGTTATCAATATCTTCTGGTAAATATGGCCCGCCATAAAGTAAAAAATCTATATTGTTGTTATCATCTCGAATTATTTTTGATTTTCTTATTTCCTGAAGCTTTCCTATTGCATTATTTTTAATAATACAAAAATCTATATAACCGCTGTTTTTATTATTACGACTATGTATCTTTGCTCTTTGCTCTAATTCATGACCTAATTGATTGAAAGCAAGAATTGGATATTTATATGAAGCAATAACTACTCCTGCTGACATGGTAAGATTTTGAACTTTTTTTATTCCTAATTCTGTCATTAATTCTTCAGATTCAACTTTAATACGATGCAATAATTCTTTTGCAACATCGAGAGCTAATGCCCCTTGAACTGCTATAGCAAGATCATCCCCGCCAATATATAAAATTCTTATTGGAAGAGCTTCTCTCTTTTTTTTTATTGCATTTTTTATTACATTTTTCAGGGAATCTCGAACAACTGTATTTATACGCTCTTTTAAAAAAAAGCAAAAATCAGCATAATTAATTTCTGTATCAGCTATATCTTTAGTTTTAGTGCCAAGTCCGTTAATATCGGCATAAATAATTCCGAGTAACATTGATTCAGAAGTGCCACAGTCTTTTTGAATATTATCTCCTGTTGTTGTCCAATTAACAATACCCCCGAAATCTCGTGGGATTTTATAATCCTTATGCGTTTCTATTAACTCTTTTTCAATTTCCGTATATTCCTTTTTAAGCTTTTTAAAAAAATCATTCTTCCCTTTTTCCGTAAGATTACATCTTCTATATTTTTTATCTGGTAATTTAATTATACCTTCTGATGATCCTATACCGGATTCTTCGCATGGAACTGCAAGGATGCTTGAGATAGAAAGCATTGGACTTTTTAGTTGTGTCTTTTTTTTATTTAATTTTTTAATTGAGGGATGAATGACCTCATCAAAAAAATTGACAGGTTCGTTTTTAGTAGTATGTTTTATTATCGTTACTTCTATTCCGTATTCCCTAAAAATCTTTTCAGATTCAATTAAAAACTTTTGAGCATTATTTTTATTATTTCCTTCAAATTTAGCTATTGTCAACCCACCGCCTGAACGTATTATTTCTACATTATTTTTCTCTGCAATTTTAGGAATAATATTTTCTTCAATATCTGCAAGTAACATGGAAGCATTACATATTTGTTTTAATCGATTTGATGCAAAGACATAAGCTTGTATGCGGTTACAATCTATCAACACATATTCAGGCATAGTTTTTGCCTTTCTAATTTTATAATACCTAAATTAAATAATCCAGCACAACAACATTGGTTAAATTTTTATTTATGCATAAAACAATTAGATCTATAGGACTTAACAATATTTTGGTAAGACACATGAAAAAAAAATGATAAAAATATATTTTCTATTATTCAATAATTATTTATTAAAATAAGCTATAATTTTTTTTTAAGCGGGCAGGCGCAAGACCTGCCCCCACATTATATGGTATGGTAGAAATTGTCATTCTTTTATCTTACCATTAAATCCGGCAAAAACAGCCAAACCGAATAGCATAAGTATAATTGTTCCGGGTTCGGGAATTGGGGATTCGGCAACAGCGGCTGTGATAGATACTTGTTTTGTTCCGTACCAGCCTTTTATCCAGTCGGCTCCGGGTGCAATCGGGGATGTCCCGAGTGACATTGACATGGATGTTGTCTCCTGATGCGGATCTGATAAATACCAGGTCATTATATCACTTGGATCAAATAAATTATTATCGTTCGTATCATCCCATATGTAGTGGTCAAAAGTTAAAATGGCCGCGGTATCAGGATCGTCATCAAATACACCTTTAGCAGGATGAGTCCAATGCGCGCCGCCATCCCACCGGATAATTACTTCAACATCCTGTTTTTTATCCATTTGTTCCTTTATCCATGCCCATGTCGGTTTATTTTTTCCCCATTTTCCGGTGGAAGAGTTCCAGTCTGCGCTCCTTGATTCTACAGTCCATTTATTAGGTTTTCCATGATTTTTGAAATATTCTTTTTTCCCGTCAATAAAGTCATTTACCCATGTACCTTTAGTTACATCGGTCTTCATATAACCAGCCAGCTCATTAACAGCAGCTTTCCAATCAGCAGGTTTTGTATCATTAAATAATGAAGGATAAGTATCGTATAACCATTCAATACTGTTCCACGCGGCAACAGGACCGCAATAATAACCGGATTTTGGGGAAGGAAGTTCTTTTTGATCATGATTCGGCATATTACGCGGAGGACTGGTAATTATATCGGCACTCGCATTAAATGCGAAAAGCAAAAAGAAAAATAAATTCAAAATAATAGCAGTTTGTTTTTTTAATAGTTTCATTTTCAATCCTCCTTATTTATTTCTATATTATTATTATACTAATTATTAGAATAATTGTCTATAAAAAAATGTAAACATGCTCTTGTAATTTATCTTTTAATTTGTTAAAGTATTTAAACATAAGGATTGGTAAAATATTATGATTATTAAACGAAAAAAAACACGAGAGGTCAGGGTTGGGAAGGTTATTATAGGGAATCATTCTCCTGTGTCACTCCAATCTATGACCAATACGGATACGCGGGATGTTAAAAGCACAGCGGCGCAAATTCACCGGCTTGAAAAGGCCGGATGTGAATTGGTAAGGGTGGCTGTTCCTGACGAAAAAGCGGCAAGGCAGATATCATATATAAAAAATAAGATTAATATTCCTCTTATTGCGGATATTCATTTTAATCATCAACTGGCGCTAATTGCAATGGATCAGGGAGCGGATAAAATAAGAATTAATCCGGGAAATATCGGGGATAAAAAAAAGATAAAAGAAATAATAAAAAAGGCCCAAAGCTGTAATATTCCGATTCGAATCGGGGTAAACAGCGGCTCGCTGGAAAAAGATATTTTAAACAAATACGGAAAAGTGGAAGCAGAGGGATTAGTCGAAAGCGCTTTAAGGCATATATCTTTTTTTGAAGATAATGGATTTTTTGATATGGTTATTTCCTTAAAATCTTCAGACGTGCTTACCAGTATTGAGGCATATACCCTGTTAAGTAAAAAATGTGATTATCCTCTGCATCTTGGGATAACTGAGGCAGGGACCGAATTTCAGGGATCAATTAAATCTGTTTTGGGAATAGGCTCTCTTCTTGTAAATGGGATTGGAGATACGTTAAGGGTTTCTCTGACTGCTCCTCCAGAAAAAGAAATCGAAGTCGGCAAAGAAATATTAAAAATTTTACATTTAAAAGAAGAAGGGGTGGATTTTGTATCATGCCCTACATGCGGAAGGTGTGAAGTTAACCTTATTCCAATCGCCTGTAAAATAGAAAAACAGTTGAAATGTCTGGATGTTAAAAAGCCTTTAAAAGTAGCAGTAATGGGATGTGTGGTTAACGGACCCGGAGAAGCAAAGGAAGCAGATATAGGTATTGCCTGCGGGAAAAAGCAGGGGATAGTATTTAAAAAAGGCAGACAAATAAAAAAAGTTGCTGAAAACAAAATAGTCAGTGAATTTATCAATGAAATAAAAAAAATGATATAGTATGTAATATCGGAGAGGTAAAAAATGAGTGAGCAAAAAATTTGTACTAATTGTCAATCTGTATTAAATGAAAATGTCCTGGTCTGTAGCTGCGGAAAAGCAGTATTCCCAAAGACAGATGAATATTTTAGTCCTTTCAATGTTTTTATGATTATTTTTGGATATTTTTTTATATTTTTTTCTTCAGGATTTATTGCCGGAGCTATTACAAAAGCAATAAATAAAGGCGGATTTTTTACTCCATGGGATATGGGGATGATAACACTCGGAATAATTACCGGAAAATATTTTGCAGATAAAAAAGGATATTCTTACTTTTTATGGATTACACTGGGAGGGGTCTGCGGTGCTGTGATAAGTTCCCTTATCTATGCATATTTCATCCAATATTATTTTTTAAATGTAATTTTTAACGGTGTGACCGGTGTTTTACTCGGGATTTTTGTTGGGATAGCAGTAAAGCTATCCAATTATAATAAATTTAAAAGGTATGTATATATTATTATCGGCGGAATGATAGGCGGATTAATCGCTAACGCAATAAATGGTACTATAATAGATTTCAGGCTTGTAGGAGCATTCAATTCACGCAGTTTACTTTCAAATATTTTTAATGGCGCGAATGCCGGGATAATATTTGGATTATGTTTTGTTTTTGCCGAGAGACTAACAATAAATAAAAATGCGTTTATCAGTATTGCATTTGGTACTCTGGGCGCAGTTATATTTGGAGGGATATTCGGGGCAATTATTGATGCCTCAAATTTTAGCGCTTACTGGAGCGGGCTTTTTGGAGAAAATGAAAATATTTTTTTAAATATCAGAACGGGATTTATAAGAGATGGGATCGCATGCGGGGCTGTTGCACTCAGTATAACTTTGATGAATAATCTTATTGATAAAAACAAACGTTTAAATATTTATATTTCAAATATTATAGGCGGGGCGGCCGGTGGAATTATTGTTGTGTACATATTTTTATATATTTATATTGATTTGTTCAGTTTTACAAGACTCGAAAATTTTTTTTATAATGTGATTGATATCAAAGTTTACAGCGAAAATTTATGGATAATCATGGGTGGAATATCCGGCAGTTTGATTGGACTTTGGATAATTCTGATAAATGATATTTTTAAATATGATACCTTATCTGATTTTAAAAAAAGACTGGTTAGATCTCTTGGAGGATTTTTGGGAGGGGCTCTTGCAGGAATAGTAAGCGGAAGCATATTAGTCATTAAAAGTAAATCATCAATAGATATTAAATTAGCATTTGGAATAATTTTTTTAATAAGCATTATTTGTTCAATATACGGTCTTTTAATTTCACTTGGATTAAGTTTGTCAGGTGTCAGTGAAGAGAGTATTTAAACCAATTCATATTTCGGGAAATAGTATATGCTTTTATCATATTATTCTTTTGTTACAATTATTGGTAAAATTCATATAGGTGTAACATCAAAAGGAGTAAAATTTGTTAATATCGGTGAGTTAAATACGGGAAATAAGCTCTCAAAATTTAAAACCGATTCAATATTTTTTAAATCCCGCTATGGAAAACTAATTGATGATATAAATGAATATTTAAGCGGAAATTGTCCTCTTAAGCAAAGATATCCTTTGGATCTGGATGGTTATACCCCATTCCAGCTGAAAATATGGAAAATATTAACTGCAATCCCCTATGGTGAAACACGTTCCTATTTATGGGTGGCGGAAAAAGCGGGAAATCCCATGGCGGCAAGAGCTGTTGGACAGGCAAATCGCTCGAATCCGCTTCCTCTTTTTATCCCGTGCCATAGAGTAATAAGGAGAGACGGGAAACTCGGAGGTTTTTCATGCGGAATAAAGTATAAAAAACTTTTAATTGAACTTGAAAGGCACTAATTAAACATAAATGAAAATTTTTTTTGACTTTTCTTTAAAAAAATATTATATTAAAAGCTATTAAAAAGAAAGAAAGAATGCTAATGATGTATAATAAATTAAAAATATATATCTATTTTACAATTCTGATTCTTTTAAATATTAGTATCATGTCTTATGCCGACGTAATCCCCTATGATCCCCAGATATTTTATATTCAGCAGTTTAGCTGGATAAAACCACTGGAATTACATGCCAGGGGTAAAATAAAATCTGTCACAGAAACAGAAATACAAATAAATTTAGGAAGATTGCACGGTGTGCAGCTTGGTTTTATTTATGATATTTACAGTAGTAATTCAAAAGTTGCTCAATTATGTATATCATCAGTCTTCGCGGAATATTCATGCGGATATATATTCGACAGATTGGCTCCTATCGATAAAAATGAAGGTTTCGTGGTGTTTGCAAAAAAGATCGATGATGCGGAAAACATTTCTTATAAAAATCGCTGGTACCCGAAATTATACGGTGTTTTAACTTTTGTTGCGGAAAACTATTGTTTAATAAATTTAACCGCTTTAGATGGCGTATCTGTCGGTATGAAATTTAATATTTATGATAATAATTCTAATCTGGATGGAGTAGTTGAAGTGGTTGAAATTTCACTAAATGAACCATCCATTGCTAAAATATTAGGCAAGGGGAGTAGATTTAAAGTCGGACAGAAAGTGCAAAATGTTGAACGTACTAAAGCTGACTGGGTCATGAATGCGGAAAAGTTTACCAAAAATAAAGATTTTTATGAAGATGCAATTTTTTGTTATGAAAAAGCATTTGAAATAGATAAAGAAGACGGCAGCTTAAAAAGGAGAATTGCGGAAATCTCAAGCATTGTAGCTAAAGAATATGAAAATGAGGGTGTTTATGACAGGTGCTTGCTTTTTTGGCGTAAAGCAATTGAGGGAGGATTCAAAAAAGATGAAAAAGAATATATGGAGCTCTGCCGGAAAATATTCGACATAGCAAATAAAGCATTAGCTACAAGACGATATTTATTACCTATAAAATATATGGAGTGTCTGGATAGATCACAGGAAGTCGAAGAGGCAATATCTCAGGCATATTATTTGTATTCTATTGAACTGGAAAAAGAAGGGCAATTTGATCAGGCTCATGAATATCAGGAATTTGCATTCAACTTATCTAATCGTAATTATTTTATAGGTGAAAAACTAATAAAATATTATCTGGCAAGAAAAGATTTAGATAAAGTCGAAAAATTTGTTAATGCTATAATCCGTATCGCCGGTGATAAAAATTCAAAGAAATTTTTACAGCAGACATCCGAGTATGTAGCTTTTAAGCGTGACAATATTTTCCCTTCCAATGTTATGTTTCGAAATATGCATGGGGATATTGTTTCTATGGATAATTATGATGAACCGCTGGTTTTACTTTATTTATGGAAGACAGAGGGTTTTAATAACAGCATAGGAATCAGTAATTTAATAGAAATTGCGGAAAAATATAAAGATAAATCCTTACGGATAATCGCAGCTAATGTGGATATTGTTCCTCCATATGATGTGAAAGAAATAAAAAATAAAAAAGAAGTTATTGAAAATTTTATGCATCGGTTTAAAAATGTATCCTTTGATGTGTTTTTACTTCATACTGATATCGGAAGCCTTATGGAATTTTCGAAAATACCTATAACAATAATAATAACCCGCAACAAGAATATTTTATATATGCAGGAATCTTATTTTGAAAAAGAGCAGGTAGAAAAGATTGTATCTATGTTTTTCAATGAAAGTTAAATGCGGATGAAAAGAGCATTTTTAATAAATAATATCTGTGTCCTTTGTGAAATAATACAAAAAAATAAACATCTGAAAGTATCATTTTTAAACTCAGTGCCTAAAGAAGAAAATATAGAAATTATTAAAAAACAGATCCAAAAAATTTGTAATACTCAAACTGATATTAGAGAGTTCTACAAGACTATAAAAAAAGATAATACCCTTTCAAAAATAAGCTCAAATTTTTCAGGACTTAAACCGCCTCTTGCTGCTTCGCTTTTTGAAGCAATGATTATTGCAATTACAGAACAACAATTAAATATATCTGTGGCTATTTCTCAGCGTACCAAACTGGTTAAAAATTTTGGAGAAAAAGTAAGTTTTGAAAATAAAGAATATTATTCTTTCCCTTCATTTAAACATATTGCGGATTTATCTTCGGGGAAAATACATAAACTTGGTTTCAGCAGTAAAAAAGCAGAATACATGATTTTAGCGGCAAAACTGATTAATGAAAATCAAATAAATGAAGAACAGCTAAAATGCATGGATATTGAAAATGCCAGGTGCAAACTTATGAGTTTTCATGGAATAGGACCATGGACAGCAGAGTATATTTTACTGCGCGGGCTGAATCGATGCGACGTTTCCATGCTGAGTGATGCAGGAATAAAAAAAGCCATCTCTTTTTTTTATTTTAAAAATAAAGAACCGGATATAAAAGAGCTATTAGAGTTAAGTAATAATTGGGGAAAATATAAAGGATATGCCGCATTTTATCTGTTATATGCTTATCAACTTAATCTTTCATTGTAAGATTAA
>JACQWU010000271.1 GCA_016209155.1 Candidatus Desantisiibacteriota bacterium
GAATGCAGCCGGAACAGAAAAAACATCAAAAACAGAAGAGCCAAAATTCGTAATGTCCGGTGAGTATATATTGAAAAATAATTCTGCAAGTAACGAAGAAGATAATTTAGTAATAGAAGAGAAAAAGACAAAAGAAGGAGTATTCGAAGTTAAAACTGAGAGTGTAACTGAAACAGATAAATTGGAAATAGCATTTTATGGCAATAAAAAAGTTTCTGATCAGCAGATTTTAGGTAAACAATCCGCAATAAGTAAATTATCAGAAATAGAAGAACTGCCTTTAGAAGATTTGAAGCTACAGATCAAAGAAAATTTTAATAATGAAAAGATGGAACAGGGTATAGCAAATATAACCGGACAGGATAAAACAATTGAAGGAAATTTTCTTACTACAGAAATAAAATTGTCAGAAGAGTTAGATTCCTGTAACCGGAATGAGAAAAATAACAGTAATAGTAAAACTTCCGGTGCAAAGACAGCATCTTTAGAAAAAGCTAAAATCAGTAAAAATGATAGAACAATCAATAGTATAAATAAAGAGCATGCATTTTTTGATTCCGAAATAAATTTTACATATGACAAAGCTATATCTTCAAATCCGCAGGAAATTTTTAAGGTTGTTTCATCTTCTGAAAATAAAGAATTGATATTGCCTCAAATTGCCGAGCAGATTAAAGCCGCTCAGTTTTTAAGGCATTCTGAAGTAAGCTTTGAGCTTGAGCCGGTGTCATTAGGACGAATAAATCTTAAGCTCATAATGGATAATAAAAATTTGAGCGCTAAAGTTATTGTCTCAAATCCGGAGGTAAAGGAAATTATTGAAAATAACATGATGCAACTTAAGAATGCATTAGGACAGCATTCAATAGTTCTGGATAAAATAAATGTGCAGATAGATAAAGGGTATCAGGTTAATAACATCCACAATTTAGAAAAAAGAGATTTGAATAATAATTCAAACTCAAACACTGAGAATAAAAAATATGAAAATAACACATATAAACAAAATGAATTTTTGAAAAAGCATAGAAAAGATGAATTTGATTATATGGATTTATGGACTTGAACTACCGGAAAAGAAATCAAAATGAAAGGAGTGAGTAATTTATGTCGCTTAATGCAGTTTCTGCAACCAATAATAATACTGGATTAATTAATTCAACCGCCGTAAAGACATTGGGATTTAATGAATTTTTGAAGATTTTAATCACAGAATTAAATCATCAGAATCCAATGGAGCCTTTAGAAAGTCGTGATTATATAGCACAGGTAGCTCAGTTTGCTTCTTTAGGACAAATGCAGGATTTTAATACATCAATACAGAATTTATCCGGGATGCAAAAAAATATGAATAATGTACTTACAAGCACTTTTATTGGAAAAGAGGTGAAATCTGATACCGATTCTATTTATTTGAAGGGAGATTCACCGGTAAATATTAATTATAAACTTGATAAAGATTTCTCAAGCGTATCATTAGAACTTTATAATAATTATGGGACATTAGTAAGTACCGTTGAAATGGGACCTAAAAATGAAGGTGAGCAGATTGCAGCCTGGGATGGAAAAGATTTTAACGGGGAGCCTTTGAGCTCAGGTGATTTTTTTTATAAAATTAAAGCAAAAAATACAGAAACAGGGAAGGAAGTGGAAATTCCAGGATATATTAAAGGTGTGGTTGATGGTGTTATATTCGATGAGAATATGCAAAAATTAATTATTGGAGACCAAAAAGTACTATTGAGCAGTATTAGCGGGATTTATGAAAGTAAAAAATAAAATTTTAAAATTTAAAGGAGGGTTTGCCACATGATGAGATCATTGTTTTCCGGTGTAGCCGGACTGCGTAATCATCAATTATTTTTAGATGTAATAGGTAATAATATTGCCAATGTTAATACAATGGGATTTAAAAGCAGCAGAGTAACGTTTAAGGATACTCTCAATCAAACTATTAAAGGAGCGACCTTTCCAGCAGACGGTAAAGGCGGAACAAATGCCCAGCAAGTGGGACTCGGAACAAGTATAGGAAGTATAGACACGCTTTTTTCGCAAGGCAGTCTGCAATCAACGGGGCTCATAACAGATCTGGCAATACAAGGTGACAGTTTTTTTGTGTTAAGTGATGGTAGTAATAATTTTTTTTCAAGAGCAGGTGCATTTTCTTTTGATTCTACCGGAAATTTAATTGATCCGCGCACAGGGCTTATTTTACAGGGAAAAGTAGCCACAAGCGGAGCTGTACCGGCTGATGCAATAGTTGAAAATATTTCTATCCCTCAGAATACTACTTCTCCTCCAAGCGCAACAACATCTGTAAAACTTAAAGGTAATTTGAATTCTGAGGCTGAAGATGGAGATCAGGTAGTTTCTTCCTTTGTCATTTATGATTCTTTGGGAACAGCTCTTACACATACTGTAACTTTTACATGGGATGACACTAATTCTGAGTGGGATTATCAGGTTCAGGCTCCGGCAGGTGCAACAATAACGAGCGGTGCGACCGGTTCTATCGAATTTGATGCGGATGGAAAGATATCGAGCGGCTCTCCTCAAAGTGTTGATATAACTCCGGGTACAGGCGCCCAGGATTTAGCTCTTTCTCTTGATTTCGGGACGATTGGTGAAAGTGACGGCATTACCGGATATGCGGAAAATTCCACTGTAGTATTAAATTCTCAGGATGGTTTTAAGTCAGGAGGTTTAAAAAGTTATTCAATAGGATCAGATGGAAGCATAACAGGTATATTTGATAATGGTAAATCTCAACTACTGGCTAAGATCGTAGTCGCAAATTTTAATAATCCCGGAGGATTAATGAAAACAGGTGATAATATATTCACTCCATCAGCTAATTCCGGTACTGCGAATTTAGTGACCGGTGATTTAAGCGGAAGCACAATTGCTTCTGGAACACTGGAAATGTCAAGTGTTGATCTGGCACAGGAATTTACCAATATGATAATTGCGCAGAGAGGATTTCAGGCTAATTCCAGAATTATCACAACTTCAGATGAAATTTTGCAGGAACTTGTAAGCTTGAAAAGGTAATTATTTAGGCGGATAGACTTAAGACTAATATACATCAGTTTTCATGCTAAATATCTGAATAAATAGATCAGTGATGAGCATTAGATGCTCATCACTGATCTTAACGGAGAAGATGAATGGATTCAGCTACGGTTATAGGTATAATAGCCGGTTTTGGTTTAATGATTGTAGCAATGCTTATGGGCGGTCAGGTCGGTATATTTATAGATGTACCGTCAATTCTGATAACTGTCGGAGGAATGATAAGCGCTACATTGATGAATTATCCTTTGGGCCAGGTTCTTGGTGTATTTACAATACTAAAAAATGCTTTTAAAGGAAAAAAAGCATCCCCTGAAGGTATTATTGCTACAATGATTAGATTTGCTGAATTATCCCGTAAAGAGGGTATTTTAAGTCTGGAAAAAGAATTGGCAAAAGTAGATGACAGTTTTTTGAAAAAAGGTCTTCAGCTTGCCATAGACGGTACTAATGCTGAAGAACTGCGTAATATTATGGAAACGGAACTCTCATGGATACAGGAACGTCATAAATCCAATCAGTCGGTATTAACTGCTGCGGCAACATATGCTCCTGCTTTTGGGATGATAGGGACATTGATAGGTCTTGTGCAAATGTTGAAAAACATGAGTGATCCTACATCTATCGGACCTGCAATGGCAGTTGCTTTAATTACTACATACTACGGTTCTGTTCTTGCTAATATGGTATTTTTGCCATTAGCAGGGAAATTAAAATGTAATACATCTGACGAAGTTTTTTTTAAACAAATAATGATAGAAGGTATTATCAACATTCAAGCCGGAGATAATCCCAGAATTGTTGAAGAAAAGATGCAGGTATTTCTATCTCCGCACGAACGTGCAAAATTGATTGCCTTAAGAAGCAAAAAATGAAAAAAGGAAATTAAAATGGGAAAACGTAAGGTTGAAGAAGATCCGGCTCCAAGTGCACCTTTATGGATGTGCAGTTATGCTGATTTAATGGGGCTTTTGCTTTGCTTTTTTATCATTCTTTTCGCATATTCAACCCCGAACGAGCTTAAATTTGGAATGGCAGCAAGTTCACTGCGAGATGCGTTTGGAATATTCTCATCACAAAAAAGTAAACCTTTTACCCCTCCTGTAGTTGATCCTAAATTATTAGAAGGCGGCAATGAAAAAGAAAAATTGGTTAAGCTTGCCGAGTATTTAAGAAATTATCTTAAAAAAAATGATTATAGTAATTATGTGAATATTATTCCGCATAAAAATACTATTAAATTAAGGATAAAAGGGACTTTTCTGTTTGATGATGAATCTGATGTTGTAACAAATAATGCCCGTCCATTATTAAATGAAATTTTAAATTGCGGAGTACATCTTAAAAATTCCGAGATACGGATAGAAGCACATACTAATGATGTTCCCTTAACAAAGGGAAAATTCAAATCGGA
>JACQWU010000272.1 GCA_016209155.1 Candidatus Desantisiibacteriota bacterium
TAAACCGCTTCACAATTTTATAAAGCAGATTAGATTTATTAATATTAACAAAAGCTGTTTCGTTTTCAAGCCTCTGGATTCTTTCTTTCGATGCCTGGAAATTAAGCTTGAGCGGCCGCTCCACTGTTACGCGCGTATAGCCAAAATATTCATTATCAAATATTTTACAAAACTCGCCCTGTTTAAATGAACCATAAATTTTTGTAATCTCGGAAATATGTTCATCACTAATCTCATTACGTTTATTGCCAAGGCTTCGCGGCATTTTATTAAAAAAACTCACAGCATTAACAAACTGAATTTTGCCTTTGCGTTCTTTCTCTTTGCGGTTAGTAACAATCCACACATAGGTCGAAATACCGGTATTATAAAAAAGTTGATCCGGCATAGCAATAATCGCCTCAAGCATATCCTTTTCAATTATCCATTTTCTGATTTCGCTTTCACCGCTGCCTGCTCCGCCGGAAAAAAGAGGCGAACCGTTAAACACGATTCCGATACGCGCCCCGCCGTTTTCAGGCCTCATCTTGGAAATCATATGCTGCAAAAACAAAAACGAACCGTCACTGATGCGCGGAAGCCCGGCGCCAAACCGCCCGGCAAAACCAAGCTGTTCATGTTCTTTGGTTATTTCCTCTTCAATCTTTTTCCACTCCACGCCAAAAGGCTGATTACTCAACATATAATCATATTTTTCATCTTTAAGCCCATCCTGCGTGAATGAATTGCCGAATTTGATATAATCCGTATTTTGCCCCTTGATAAGCATATCGGAATTGCAGATCGCGTATGACTCAGGATTTAATTCCTGCCCAAACACCCGAAGATCAGCATCGGGATTAAGTTCACGCAGATATTCTTCAGCAATAGAAAGCATACCGCCGGTTCCGCATTAGGCACCTTATCAGGATGAAGGTCAATTTCACTAAACCGCTTCACAATTTTATAAAGCAGATTAGATTTATCAAGACGTTCAATGTGATCTGGAAAATTAAAATGCTCAAGGATATCGCGGGCATTCTTAGAAAAACCGTTGATATAATTACGCAGATTGGAAGCGATATCATTCGTGTCAGCCGCAAGTTTTTGAAAATCAAATTTACTTTTATTGTAAAAGGATAGTTTCGCTTTTCGTTTTAAAACTTCTTCAGCCGCATCAGGAGATAAACCTTTAACTTTTGGAAGGTGTTTAAAAATAATATTTTTGGTTGGCTCAAGCACACAATCAAGACGGCGTAAAACCGTAAGAGGTAAAATGACCCTCCCATATTCCGACTGCTTGTAATCCCCACGCAAAAGGTAAGCAATACTCCAGATAAAATTCGCTTTTTCTTTAAAGTTATTTACCAGAATAAACCCCTTTTTTAATTATGTAAAATCAAAATATGTATTGTTTATTTAACCACAAAAATTGTAAAAAAGTCAATAAAGAAAAAAATAAATGTATTGCATTATAAATTAAATATCTATATAATAGTAATGCAATACTAATAATCATTCATAACAGTAGTAATGCAATCCAATAAAAAAGGAATTTATATGTTAGAAGATTTATTCAGGCTCAGTCAGAATTTTATTAGAATATATAAAAGAGAATATATAAGATACTTTTTAAAAGTTAATCTATTGAGTAATCGGTTTTCCATAATAATTGGGCAGAGAGGTGTTGGAAAAACCACAGCAATGATCCAGTATATTCTATCTTCGTATAATAATGATGTTTTTACAGATAAAGCTATCTATATACAAGCAGACCATTTTCTTGTCGGGAAATACTCACTTTATGAAATAGCGGAGCAGTTTTATAACCATGGAGGAGAGCTTTTATGTCTGGATGAAATCCATAAATATTCTAACTGGTCTAAAGAATTAAAAAGTATTAATGACACATTTCCTAAATTAAAAATAATAGCATCCGGCAGTTCAGCTTTGGAAATATACAAAGGGACTCATGATCTTAGCAGGCGTGCTGTTATTTTAAGAATGTTTGGTTTGTCTTTTAAAGAGTTTATAGAAATTACTACTGAAAATAAATTGGAAAGGTATGATATTGAAGAAATAATCAAAAATCATCAGAAGATATCAAATAATATTGTGAATATAGTTGAAAAAAAGGGGGGGAAAATTCTTGTATTATTCAAAGAATATCTGGAATATGGCTATTATCCTTATTTTAATGAATTTGCTGATAAAAATATTTTTCGTTTAACATTAGAACAAAACATACATACTACACTCGAAAGTGATTTGATACTTATACATCCTTCATTAAGTGGTAATAGTATTAAAAAAATAAAGAGCTTATTATCTATTATAGCGTCATCGGTTCCTTTTACTCCTGATTTAAAAAAGTTAAAAACAATTCTTGATATTGGAGATGAAAGAACCTTAAAAATTTATTTAAAATATATGGAAGATGCAGGGATAATAATGAGTATTTATAAAGGCAAAGGCGGTTTAAAAGAATTAGAAAAACCCGAAAAAATTTATCTTAATAATACGAATTTAATTTATGCTATAACAGATCATAAAACTGCAAATATAGGAAATATCAGAGAAACTTTTTTTCTAAATATGTTAGATACTTTTCACAAAGCTTCAATACCATTGAAAGGTGATTTCCTTATTGATAATAAAAATATCTTTGAAATTGGCGGAAAAAACAAAACCTTTGAACAGGTCAAAGATCTTGAAAACGCGTTTTTAGCTTTAGATGATATAGAAATTGGTTTTGGAAATAAAATTCCCTTATGGCTGTTTGGATTTTTGTATTAATTATAACCAATCAAAGACAGAAGATACCCTGTGCCACATGGTTCTTCATAATTTTTTGATTAATCCTGTTAAATTCTGTTAATCCTGTCAAAATGTTTTGATTTTATATTTTATGCATAAATCCTGTCATACTCGGCAAAGCATTAAGACTTAAAAATTTCCCTTGATTTTACTTTAATTTTTGTTAAAATAAATGTTTAAATTAAATTCTATTAAAATATATGATCGATCTATTAAATTTAAAATAAAGTTATGGAATGCGGGACTTGAGTGTAATATATTAACCCGTCCATGGCATTTGCCAATGACGGGATTTTTTTTGGAGATATGGTTATGGCTGAAAAAGTGATATTTTTTGATACAACTCTAAGAGACGGAGAACAATCTCCGGGTGCAAGCTTGAATATTGAAGAAAAGCTAAAAATTGCGCGCCAGCTTGCTAAATTAAAGGTAGATATTATTGAAGCTGGATTTCCGATAGCGTCTCCGGGTGATTTTGAAGCTGTTAAACTGATTTCGAAAGAAATTAAAGGTCCCGTAATATGCGGTCTCGCGCGTACTACTCAAAAAGATATTGATCGCGCGCACGAAGCGCTTCGTGAAGCAGAAAAACCGAGGATTCATACTTTTATCGCAACAAGCGATATTCATCTTAAGCATAAATTAAAAATGTCACGGAACGAAGTGATTAAAACAGCGTATGAAGCAGTTAAATATGCAAAAAAATATGTCAGTGATATTGAATTTTCAGCAGAAGATGCGGGGCGCAGTGATCCTGTTTTTCTGCATGAAGTGATTAAAACAGCTATTTCAGCAGGAGCAACAACAATAAATATTCCCGATACTGTGGGATATATCACACCTGATGAATTTGGCAATATTATCCGAAATATTAAAGAAAAAGTTCCCGGTATAAATGATATTATCCTGAGTGTCCATTGTCACAATGATCTTGGACTTGCTGTTGCCAATTCCATAGCAGCGGTTCAAAACGGAGCAAGGCAGATAGAGTGCACAATTAACGGGCTGGGTGAACGTGCGGGGAATGCGTCTCTTGAAGAAATCGTTATGATACTTGAGACCAGAAAAAATTATTTTGCACTTGATACAGGGATAAAAGTTGATGAAATATATCGCACAAGCAGGCTTGTAAGCAATCTAACGGGAATAATAGTACAGCCAAATAAAGCTATTGTCGGAGCAAATGCTTTTGCTCATGAAGCAGGTATACATCAGGACGGGATACTTAAAGAACGTTCGACGTATGAGATAATGAGCGCTGAGACTATAGGGCTTGACCGTAACCGCCTGGTACTCGGGAAACATTCAGGAAGGCATGCGCTAAAATCAAGGCTGAATGAACTTGGTTATGAACTGGCAGAAAATGAACTTGAAAAATTTTATAATAATTTCAAAGAATTGGCTGATAAGAAAAAAGAAATATTTGATGATGATTTATTAAGTATTCTTAATATAATTGAAGGAGTAAAAACTATACCTGAAGCATATAAATTAGTTTCAATGAAAGTAAGCTGCGGTACAAATGAAAAGCCAAAAGCATTGGTAACTCTTGATGTTCAGGGTAAAAATTTATCATTTGAAGGCAGTGGAGATGGACCTGTTGATGCGGTTTACCATGCCATAGCTGAAGTTACGGGAACAAAAAGTGTATTACAGGCTTATATAGTCAAAGCTATAACCGGCGGTACCGATGCTCAAGGTGATGTTACAGTTGAGGTTGAAGAAAATAATCATACAGTTTTCGGCCGCGGTGTTGACACTGATATAATACTTGCAAGCGCAAAAGCGTATATTAATGCACTTAATAAACTTGTACGTTAATTTGATAATTCAGGCGGGTAGGCTGAAGGTGGAAGGCGATGACTAATATCCTTCAGCCTTCAGCCGATACACCTAAATATTTGAAAGGGAAAAACAATGGGAATGACTATTACTGAAAAAATTCTGGCGGCGCATGCCAAAAAGAAAAAAGTTGAACCGGGGGAACTCATCATTGCGAACATTGATATTGCTCTGGGAAATGACATTACTGCACCGCTCGCTATTCAGGAATTTGAAAGTCTTGGATTAAAAAAAGTATTTAATCCGGGGAGAATCTGTCTTGTTCCGGATCATTTTACCCCAAATAAAGACATAAAATCAGCGGAGCAGGTCAAAATTTTGCGTGATTTTGCTAAAAAATATAAAATTAAAAATTATTTTGAAATTGGACAGATGGGAGTTGAGCATGCTCTGTTACCGGAAAAAGGTATAGTATGTCCGGGAGACCTGATTATAGGCGCGGATTCTCATACATGCACTTATGGCGCGCTTGGAGCTTTTTCAACCGGAGTCGGAAGTACTGACCTTGCATCTGTTATGGCAATAGGAAAACTATGGTTTAAGGTACCGGAATCTATTAAATTTGTTTATAAAGGTAAACTGCGTAAGTGGGTATCAGGTAAGGATTTAATTTTATACACCATAGGACTTATCGGTGTTGATGGGGCTTTATATCAATCAATGGAATTTACAGGTCCTGTTATTGAGAAGCTATCAATGGATAACCGTTTTAGTATGGCGAATATGGCTATTGAAGCAGGAGCAAAAAATGGAATATTTATTCCTGATGATATTACTCTTGAATATATCAAAAATCGTGTTCAAAGACCGTATAAATTTTACAATAGCGATAAAGACGCAAAATATTCTAAAATCCATGAAATAGATGTAAATAATATTGAACCGCAGGTGGCATTTCCTCATCTGCCTGAAAACGCAAAAGGTGTCAGCAAAGCAGGAAAAATTTCTCTTGATCAGGTTGTTATAGGTTCATGTACAAACGGCAGAATGGAAGATTTGCGGATTGCTGCAAAAATATTGAAAAATCGTAAGGTGAGTTCCAATCTCAGGCTTATTGTAATTCCTGCAACACAAAATATTTATATGCAAGCCATGAAAGAGGGGCTTATTGAAATTTTTATAAATGCAGGAGCGGCTGTCAGCACTCCAACATGCGGGCCATGTCTTGGCGGACATATGGGTATTCTTGCCAAAGGAGAAAAAGCTCTTGCAACCACCAATCGTAATTTTGTAGGAAGAATGGGAAGTCCTGAAAGCGAAGTTTACCTTGCAGGTCCTGCAATTGCTGCAGCATCGGCTATTTTAGGCAGAATAAGCAGTCCGGAGGATTTAACATAATAACAAGCAATGAGCAATGAGCAATGAGCAATGAGTGATGAGTGATGAGCAAGGAGTGATGAGCAAGGAGTGATGAGTTGAAAAGATATTTTAACTCATTGCTCATTGCTAATTGCTCATTGCTTCTTTTAAAAGGAGAAAAACGTGAGAATAACTGGAAAAACATGGAAATACAGAGATGATGTCAATACTGATGAAATCATACCGGCAAGATATTTAAATACAATAGATTTGAATGAGCTTGCAAAACATTGTATGGAAGATATAGACAAGGATTTTATAAAAAAAATTTCAAAAGGTGATATAATTGTCGCCGGTAAAAACTTTGGATGCGGTTCATCGCGCGAACACGCGCCATTATGCATCAAAGCATCAGGAATTTCATGTGTAATAGCAAAATCATTCGCAAGAATATTTTACAGAAATGCAATAAATACAGGACTTCCTATTCTCGAATCTCCAGATGCTGTATCTGGTATCGAAACAGGAGATAATTTAACAATAGATTTTCTAACAGGTGAAATATATAATAAAAGAACAGATAAAACTTATAAAGCAAAACCTTTTCCCCCATTTATGCAGGAAATAATATCATCAGGCGGTTTAATGGGCTGGGTTAAAAAACAATGAATTGGAGTAAAATATAATGAATATAGATCCATCTGTAGTAATACGAATACCGGTTTTACTTTTTGCTGTTGTTCTTCATGAATCAGCTCACGGCTGGATGGCGGATAAATGCGGTGATCCTACTGCAAGACTTATGGGAAGAATAACACTTAATCCTATACCGCATATAGATTTATTTGGTTCAGTAATACTTCCTTTAATTCTTATAATATCAAATTCACCATTTATGATAGGCTGGGCAAAACCTGTACCTGTAAATTATAATAATCTTCGCAATCCCAAAAGAGATGCGGCTTTTGTAGGTATTGCCGGACCCATGTCAAATCTTATAGTTGCCGCAATAGCACTTTTATTTTTTAAACTTACTAATGAAATTTCTTTGCCTCTTATATTAGGAGTGCAGCTTCTATTTCAATACATTTTTATTATTAATCTGGTACTTGCTGTTTTTAATCTAATACCAATTCCTCCCCTCGATGGGTCTAGAGTTGTAAGTGCTATATTACCGGTTGATCTGGCAATTAAATATAATAAAATGGAACCATATGGTTTTTTCATAATAATGGCACTTATGTATACAGGTTTATTAGATAAAATATTTACTCCTATTTTATTTTTGGTTGAATATCTTTTACATTTGTTGATTTTTTAAAAGGGAGTTACTTTGATGACGGCTTACAGGATTGATCTTGAGAATTTTGAAGGTCCGTTTGACCTGCTTCTTTATCTTATAAAAAAAGAAGAAATGAATATTTATGATATTCCTATAGCACGCATTACAGAGCAATATATGACATATATTGACACAATTAAAATATTGGATTTGAATAATGCCGGAGAATTTCTTGTAATGGCCGCGACATTAATGCATATAAAATCAAAAATGCTTCTGCCTCTTGAAAAAGTTTCAATAGACGAGGAGTTTGGGACTGATCCAAGGGATGAGCTTGTAGCAAGGCTTCTGGAATATAAGAAATATAAAGAAATTGCATCTAAACTAAAAAATAAAGAAATTGAGCAAAGCAATCTTTATCAATGTAAAATATCTCAGAATAAAAATGAAAATAACGAGGAAACACTTTTTGAAGCAACTCTTTTTGATCTGGTTACTGCTTTTAATCAAATATACAAAGCCGGTACGCAGGAAAAAGTTTATGAAATAAACAGAATTATTTATAGAGTGGAAGAAAAAATAGATTTTTTGCTTGAAATACTGATTCAAAATAATGATATTAATCTTAAAAAATTATTTGAAAATTGTAAACATAAACTTGAAATAGTTGTTACATTTCTGGCATTGCTTGAACTTATTAAACGTAAAGAAGTTATAGCCTGGCAGTCAAAACTTTTTGCGGAAATTTGGATTTCAAAGAATAAAGCAGCAGAGGAAAATACAGCACAAATTACGGCAAATTAAAAAAAAATGAAGAACCCTGCGGAAGATACCGCAGAGTATCTTCTGTCTCTGATAGGAATTCTTTATTATTTATTTTTGTGCCAATTCATACCTTCCTTAGAAAGGCAGGGTATTAATGGCACATTCAGATAAATATAACCATAGATGGCGCAGAGAAAAGCTGATAATTTCAAGATACAAAAGAGGATAACTAAATGGAAAAAAATTTTAATAATAATCAGGACGACAAAATAGATGAACAAAATGAAAAAACAACTGATGATGGGACTCAAACTGATGCTGAATTAATAATTGAAAATAAAGAGGACATCATATTGCAAAATGTATCCGAAGCTGAAACACAATCTGCTGAAATAAGTCCTAATTCTGATATCCCTTTATCAAACGATACAGAGAATAAGCCGGAAACAATTCCCTTATCTCTTAAAGAAATTAAAAGAATTGTCGAAGCTCTTCTTTTTGTATCAGATAAACCATTAACTGTTCAAAAAATAAAAAATACTATTGATGAAGTTTCCGATACAAGTACAATCTAAGCAATTATAACTGAATTAAATGATGAATATACAAAAGAGGAAAGAAGTTTTCATATTATAGAAA